>NZ_JBHSQJ010000001.1:0-90792 GCF_042658505.1 Streptacidiphilus monticola
GGACCGGGGCCTCGGCGGGGGTATCCGCGGCCGCCTGAGTCGCCGAGCCCGTCGCCGCGCTCCGCGCGCGGCGCGGGCGGTCGGCAGCGCCGGCCCGGGCCGGACGCTCCGGCGCGGGCGGAAGCGTGCCTTTGAGCGGACCCCACTCGTTCGGGTCCGGCACGCCCGGCGGCAGCATGCGGCGGCGCGCCGTGCCCTCGGCGGGGCCGTGGTCGCTCTCACCCGGCTCCTTGGCCCCGGGCCAGGCCTTCGCGACCCGTGCGGCCAGGACGAACTCCTTGCGCAGCGGATGGCCCTCGAAGCCCTCAGGCAGCAGCAGCGGCACCAGGTGCGGGTGGCCGGTGAAGGCGACGCCGAACATCTCGTGCGTCTCCCGCTCGTGCCAGGCCGCGCCCGGGAAGATGTCGACCGCGCTGGGGAGTGACGCCGCGTCACGCGGCACCCGCGTGCGCAGCAGCAGCCGCAGCACCGGGACGCCGGGGCCGCCGCCCACGGCGGCGAGGTGGGCGGCGACGGAGAAACCATCCGCCAACTCGTCCACGGCGCTGAGCCAGTCGAAGAAGCGCAGGCCGAGGCCGTCACGGCAGGCCGTCAACGCGTCGAGCCAGTGCTCGGCGGGGACGTCGACCGTCACCAGGTCGTAGGCCTCCGCAGCGGTCGCCCAAGGGCCGATCGCCGCCGCGAGCTCCTCGGCGGAACGGGGGTCCGCACTCACGAGGCGTCACCTCCCGCGCCCGGAGCCGCACCCGAACCCGGAGCCGCACCAGGAGCCGGAGCCGCACCCGAGCCCGGAGCCGGGCCTGCACCCGAACCCGCACCCAAAGCCGCTCCCGCACCATCGCCCGGGCCAGCGACGAGCCCACGCCGCAGGGCGCCCGCCGCGACGGCGGCGCGGTCGTCGGCCGCCGGGCGACCGGCGGGGTACTGCTCGGGCAGCGACTCCCGGGCGATCTTCTCCTGGAGCTTGAGGATGCCCTGCAGCAGCGCCTCCGGCCGCGGCGGGCAGCCGGGAACGTAGACGTCGACCGGGATGATCTGGTCGACGCCCTTGGTCACGGCATACGAATCCCAGTACGGCCCACCGGAGTTCGAGCACGCACCGAAGGAGATGACGTACTTCGGCTCCGGCATCTGCTCGTAGAGCCGCTTGATGGCCGGGGCCATCTTGTCCGTCACCGTGCCGGAGACGATCATCAGGTCGGCCTGACGCGGGCCGGGGGCGAAGGGGATGACCCCGAGCCGGATGAAGTCGTGCTTGGCCATGGACGTCGCGATGAACTCGATCGCGCAGCAGGCCAGACCGAAGTTGAAGCACCACAGGCTGTACCGGCGGCCCCAGTTGAGCACGACCTTGATCGGGTCCGGTGCCAGGCGGGCCAGCGGTCCGAGCCGGCGTGTCTCCAGGGCGCCGCCGGCGACCGCGCCGGTCGGGGCGCCCGCCTCGCCGCTGCCGCGCACCGCGGGCATGCCGAGGGGCACGACCCCGCCCTCGGCGGATCCGTGGCCGTGCGCGTACGGCGTCTGCTGCTGCGGGGTCACGTCCATTCCAGGACGCCCTTCTTCCACGCGTAGAGGAGGCCCACCGCCAGGAAGCCGATGAAGACGAACATCTCCACCAGCGTCCCGGACCCGAAGCCGGGACGGGCGAACACGGTGGCCCAGGGGAACAGGTAGATCGCGTCGACCGCGAAGATCACATAGAGGAAGGCATAGACGTAGTACCGGATCTGGGTCTGCGCCCAGCCCTCCCCCACCGGATCGACTCCGCACTCGTAGGCGAGCAGCTTCTCCTGGGTGGGCGCGTAGGGGCGCAGCAGCTGGTTCGCCGCGAAGGCCGTACCCACGAAGAGACAGCCGATGAGCGCGGCCAGGCCCACCACGGCGTAGCCGTGGAAGTAGCTCGGCGCAGGCCCCGCCAGTGCCTCCATGCTGGTCGCCTCCGGTCCCGGACGGATCTCTTACCTTCCCGTACGGGCAGTGAGTCTAGGTCCACGTACACGTCAGCCGTGAACCACACCCACCTCATGAGACGTACCCCCGCGCACGGCCCCTCCACCCGGAGGCGCCCGGGGGTAGGGAGAACCCCACCCCGAAGAGGCCGACCGGCCCCATGTCCCGGCCCGGGCCCGGCGGGCAGACTTGCGGCATGTCCTCAGCCACGCCCGCCGCCCCCGTGCTCACCGGCTCCCGTCCGGTCCCGCGCACCCGTCCCGCCTTCGACCGCCGGATGCTGCGCGAGGCGGGTCATCTGCTGAGCAACCTCGCCGTAGGCATCGCCGGCTTCACGCTCACGGTGGCGGGGATCAGCGCCGGCGTCGGCCTGCTCTTCACCATCGTCGGCATCTGGGTCCTCGCCCCCACGCTCTTCGTGCTGCGCAGCGGCCTCGGCAGCCTGGAACGCCGGCGGTTGCTGGCCCTGCTGGACGAGGAGGTCCCGGCCCCGCTGCCGGTGGCCGCCCGCCGGGACAACGTGCTGAGCCGGGCGCTCGCCGTGCTGGGCGACGGGCTCGCCTGGCGCACGGTGCTCTACTTCTGCCTCATGCTCCCGTGGGGCGTGCTCACCTTCACGCTCACGCTCGTGGCGCTGGTGACGCTGTTCCCGCTGCTGCCGTGGATCACCCGGGGCCTGTCGACGGTGGACCGGGTGCTGGCCACGACCCTGCTCGCCCAGGGGGATCTGACCCGGCGGGTGCGGAAGTTGGAGCAGGACCGCGGTTCGGTCGTCGACACCGCCGCAGCGGACCTGCGCCGGATCGAGCGCGATCTGCACGACGGCGCGCAGGCGCGGCTGGTGGCCGTGGCCATGGATCTCGGCCTGGCGAAGGAGAAGCTGACGGAGGATCCGGAGGCGGCGGCGCGGATGGTGGACACCGCGCACGGCGAGGTGAAGGTGGCCCTGCAGGAGTTGCGCGACCTCGCCCGGGGCATCCACCCGGCCGTCCTGACGGACCGTGGGCTCGACCCGGCGCTGTCGGCGGTGGCCGCCCGCGTCCGGGTCCCGGGCGGGGCCAGGGTGACCGTCGATCTGGACGAGCGGCCGGACCCGGCCATCGAGGGCATCGCCTACTTCACGGTCAGCGAACTGCTGGCCAACGTCTCCAAGCACGCCCGGGCCCAGCGGGCGACGGTGGACGTCTGGCGCAGCGGCGACCGCGTGCTGATCCAGGTGCAGGACGACGGCGTTGGCGGCGCCACGGCGGCCCCTGGCGGCGGCATCGCCGGCCTGGCCGAGCGGGTGCGGGCGGTGGACGGCGTCTTCGACATCACCAGCCCCGTCGGCGGCCCGACGACCGTGAACGTCGAACTGCCCTGGCACACGCGGTAGGCACACGAGGTAGGCACCCTCGGCGGTGCCGCGCGGCCAGGGCCGGGCCCGCGCCTCCACGCCGTTCGGCAGCCGGGTAGGCCGCAGCGGCGCCGGCCAGCAGCCGGGTGGGCCGCAGCGGCGCCGGCCGGACCCACCCCCGAGAACACCGAACCGCCCCAGTGATCGCTGCCACCTGTCCGGCAGGCTGCTCACCTCGCCACGCCGCGCCACGCCACGCCACGCCACGCCACGAGAGACCGAGGGGACAAACCCGACCATGCCGAGCGTTCCGACCACCCCCACCACCCCGGCGACCCCCGCGACCCCCGCGACCCCCGCGACCCCCGCGACCCCCGCGACCCCCGCGACCACGGCAACCGCGCCGACCACGAGAGGCTCGTTCGCCGCGCCCTGGTCCGCGCGGACCTGGCGAGAGACCCTGCACAACCTGCTCAGCCTGCCCGTCGGCATCCTCGGGTTCGTCTGGGTCACCGCGACCGTGAGCGTCGGGATCGGCAGCGTACTCACCGTCGTCGGCCTGCCCGTGCTCGCCGTCGCCGTGCTGGGCGCGCGGGGGCTCGGCGCCATGGAGCGGGCGCGCGTCCGGGCGCTGCTGGGGACGGAGGTGCCCGCCCCGGCGGCACCGGAGCCGCGACGTCCGGGTGCGCCCGCATGGATCGCGGCCATGCTGCGCTCGCCCGCCAGTTGGAAGGCGGCCCTCTACCAGCTGGTCATGCTGCCGATCGGGATCCTCAGCTTCACCGTGGCCGTGGTCTTCTGGAGCTACGCGCTCGCCGCCAGCAGTTACCCGCTCTGGCACTGGACCCTGACCCGCTACGCCCATCTGCCCGGGCTCCAGCTCTACACCAACGGCGGTCACACGGTGTACCTCGACTCGCCGTTCCGGATCGCGGCCACCTGCCTGCTGGGGCTCGTCCTGCTGTGGCTCACACCGCAGTTGATGCGCGGGCTGGCCGCGCTCCAGCGGGCGCTGGCGCGCGGCCTGCTCTCGGCGTAGCACCGGGCGAGCCGGGTCCCGCCGCGCTGTCGCTTCACAGCGTGCCCAGGGTCACCGTGGCCGTCCTGGTCGCGCCGCCGCGGAGGTAGCTGACCTGCACCTGCTGACCCGGCGTCAGTGTCGCCAGCACCTCGGACAGTTGGCTCACGGTCGGCGTGTCCTTGCCGTCCACCTTCGTGATGATGTCCCCGGCCTGAAGTCCGGCCTTGGCCGCCGGGCCCCCGCTGGTGACGCTGACCACACCGACCCCGGTCTGATCCGCGCTGGTGCCGGTCAGCACGGTGCGGACGGTGACGCCGAGGGCGGCCCGGCCGGAGTCGGTGACCTTGCCGCTCTTGATCATCTGATCGGCGAGCCGGGTCACCGACGACGCCGGGATCGCGAAGCCGATGCCGGGGGCCTGCGCGGACGAACCGCTCTGGCTGCTGTCCACCGCGGCCAGCGTGTTGATGCCGATGACCTCGTTGTTCAGGTTGACCAGCGCGCCGCCGCTGTTGCCGGGATTGATGGCCGCACTCGTCTGCACCATGTTCGGGATGGTCGCGCCCTGCGGGTTGTCGGCGCTGCGGGACTCGGAGACGGTCCGGCCCACCGCCGAGACGATGCCCTGGGTGACGCTGCTGGAGAGGCCGAGCGGGTTGCCCATGGCCATGACGATCTGGCCGACGGCCACCTTGCTGCTGTCACCGAAGGCGGCCGGCTTCAGTCCGGAGGGCACGCTCTTCAGCTTGATGACGGCCAGGTCGTTGGCCGGATAGCTGGCGACGAGGGAGGCGTCCACGGTCGTCGAGCTGTTGGCCAGGGTCACCTGGAAGCTGGTCGCACTGCCGACCACGTGCGCGTTGGTGACGATGTCGCCCTTGTTGTCGTAGACGATGCCGGAGCCGAGGCTGTCGCCCGCGGTGATCTGCACGACCGACGGCAGCACGGCCCTGACGGTGTTCTCGTACGCGGTCTGCAGGTCGTTGGCACCCGCGGTGACGGTGCCGGAGTTGGTCGACTCGGCGCTGCTCGACGCCGAACTGGAGCTGCTCGACGCGGATTTCGAGCTGGACGAGGTGCAGGCCGCCACGCCGAGGAGACTCCCCAGGGTGGCGACCAGCGCGGACAGTCGCAGCCAGCGACGACGGCTTCGCAGGGACTCCATGACGCGCCCTTCTCCATCAACTCACGGTGCCGGGATTTATGAAGGATTGTCACTTTTGTCGGTTTGATTACTTCGACGCCACGCCCGAGAGGTCGTACACCGTCACCCCGTCCACCGTCTTGGCGGTGTAGTGCGCCGCGACCCAGCTGGAGATCTGCGAGGTGGTCGAGCCGCCCGCGCCGGGCCCGCCGGCCCCGCCGCCCATGCCACCTCCGCCGATGAAGTAGTGGATCTTCCCGGCGGCCGCGTACGCCTGGAACTGGGCCAGACTGGGCGCCGGGTCCGAGCCGTTGAAGCCGCCGAGGGCCATCACCGGATCCCCCGTGGCCAGCTGGTAGCCGGAGGCGTTCTGCGAGCCGACGGCTGCGGCGACCCAGGTGAACTTCGAGGCGTCCGCCTTGAGCAGTGCGGTGATCGCGCTGCCGGGGTTGCTGCCGTTGAGGTGGCCGCCGGCACCGCCCCGGCCGGTGCCGCCCGGCAAGCCCCCGTTCGCTCCGAACTCGGCCGCGCCGCCAGGGAATCCGCCCTGACCGTTCAGACCGCCGACGGTCCGGCCACCGCCGGCCTGACCGTTCTGAGCACCCGGTGCCGTGGCCGAGTTTCCGCCCGGAACGCCCTGTCCGGGCTGCTCGCCGGTGGCTCCGGCCTGGCCGCCGCCGGTGGCGCCCCCACCCGGGAAGCCGCCCTGACCGCCGCCGGGGAAGCCGCCGCGGCCGCCGGGGAAGCCTCCGCCACCAGGGCCGCCGAAGCCTCCGCCCGCGACCGCGGGACCGGCGGAAGGCAGCGAACCGCTGTGACCGGTGGACGCCGTCTGCAGGCTGTACGCCGCCGGCCCCGCGAGACCCGCCACGGCGCCCAGCACGGCCAGGCCGCCCGCCAACAGGCGCGGCAGCCGTCCTGCCGCCACCAGCGCGAGGGCCGTCAACAGGCCCACCACCAGCACCGCGTAGCGCAGCCACGGGACGAAGTCGGGGCTGCGGCGCAGCAGGACGAAGGAGGTCACGGCGGTCACCGCGACCGCCGCGGCGAGCAGGCCGGAGTTGAGCCAGGAGTGCCGCTCGCGCCGGAGCAGCCCGCCGCCCAGGCCGATCAGCGCCGCGGCGTAGGGCGCCAGCGCGATGTTGTAGTACGGGTGGAAGATGCCCTTCATCAGACTGAACGTCAGAAACGTGGCGATCAGGGCGAGTCCCCACAGCAGCAGCGCCGCCCGGTAGGGGTCGGTGCGCGGGGCGCGCCGGGTCAGCCAGAGGCCTGCGAGAAGCAGCAGCGCCGCTGTCGGCAGCAGCCAGGCGATCTGGCCGCCCATCTCGCCGGTGAACAGCCGGGTGAGTCCGGTCTGGCCCCACATTCCGCCGCCACCACCTCCGAGGCGGCCGCCACCGCCGCCGACGCTGCCCGTCTCCGAGCCGTCGAGGCGGCCGAATCCGTTGTAGCCGAAGGTCAGCTCCAGAAAGCTGTTGTGCTGGCTGCCGCCCACGTAGGGCCGGTCCTGAGCAGGTGTCAGCTCCACCGCTGCGACCCACCAGCCGCCGCTGACGACCATGACCGCCAGCGCGAGCAGGAGTTGGCGGATCCGCCGCCACCAGCCGGTTGGTGCCAGGAAGAGGTAGGTCAGCCCGAAAGCCGGCAGCACCAGGAAGGCCTGCAGGGTCTTGGCGAGGAAGGCGAACCCCAGCGCCGCGCCCGCCAGCACCAGCCAGCGGGTCTGCGCCCGCTCCTGCGCCCGCAGCACGGCGTAGGCGGCGGCGGTGAGCAGCAGCGCCAGCAGGGCGTCCGGATTGTTGAAGCGGAACATCAGTGTGGCGACCGGTGTCAGCGCCAGGGCCGCGCCCGCGACCAGGGCCGCCGCCTCGCCGGCCCGACGGCGGACCGCGGCGTGGACGACCGCGACGGTGGCGACCCCTTCCAGGGCCTGGGGAGCCAGGATGGCCCAGGAGTTGACGCCGAAGATGCGAGTCGACAGCTCCATCACCCACAGTGACGCCGGGGGCTTGTCGACGGTGATGAAGTTGGCGGCGTCCGAGGAGCCGAAGAAGAACGCCTTCCAGCTCTTCGTCCCGGCCTGGACGGCCGCCGAGTAGAAGGAGTTGGCCCAGCCGGACGCGCTCAGGCCCCACAGGTAGAGCGCCGCGGTCAGCACCAGCAGCACGACGAGGGCCGGCCGCCCCCACGATGCCTCGCGCCGGCCGGGCACCTGCACGGCCGGGGCGGGGACGGTGACAGTCATCGGGCACCCTTCTTGCTCTGCGGACAGGCAGTCACCGCAAAGCCTGGGGCGCGGGTCTGTCCCCTCTGTGTGCCGCGGCTGTGTGCTTCCTGACAGCCACCGCAGAGTGGTGCTCAGCCTCCTGGGAGCAGCACCGTGAAGGTCGTGCCGCTGGGCGCCTGCGTCGAACTCGCCACACTCACCTGGCCGCCGTGCGCCTGGACCACCGCGGAGACGATGGCCAGACCGAGGCCGGTGCTGCCGGCCGCGCGCGAGCGCGATCCGTCTCCGCGGGCGAAGCGCTCGAAGACGACGGGGAGCAGCGACTCCGGGATGCCGGGGCCGTTGTCGGCGACGGTGATCTCCCGCCGGCCGTCCGCGCGGTTCCGCACCCGGGCGGTGACCGCGGTGCCCTCCGGGGTGTGCTTGCCGGCGTTCGCCAGTAGGTTGACCAGGATCTGGTGCAGCCGGTGCTCGTCGCCCTGCACGATGACCGGGTCGTCCGGCACGTCCACCTGCCAGCGATGCCCCGGGCCGGCCGCGTGGGCGTCCCGGACCGCGTCCACGACCAGCGGGGACAGGTCCAGCGGCTCGCGCTCCAGCGGACGGCCGGCATCGAGGCGGGCGAGCAGCAGCAGGTCCTCGACCATGCCGGTCATCCGGCCGGCCTCGGATTCGATGCGGCCGAGCGCGTAGGCGGTGTCCGGCGGCACGACCTCCTTTCCGCGGCGGGTGAGTTCGGCGTAGCCGCGGATGGAGGCCAGCGGGGTGCGCAGCTCGTGGCTCGCGTCCGCGACGAACTGGCGGACCCTCGTCTCGGAGGCGTGGCGGGCGGCCAGTGCGGCCGAGACGTGGTCGATCATGCGGTTGAGCGAGGCGCCGACCTGGCCGGACTCGGTGCGCGCGTCGGTGTCGGCCTCGGGGACGCGGGCCAGCTCGCCCACCTCGCCCTTGTCGAGCGGGAGTCGGGAGATGCGGACCGCGGTGGCGGCCACCCGGTCCAGCGGGCGCAGCGAGATGCGGATGACGGCGACGGAGAGGAAGCCGGTGAGGATCACGCCGAGCACGGCGACCACGGTCTCGGTCAGCACCAGCTGGCTGGTGATGCTCTGGGTCTCCTGCTCGGACAGGCCGATCACCGCGTACCGGCCTGAGCCGCCGCCGTTGGGCTCGTGGTCGTGCGCCACGGTGACCAGGTAGTCCCCGAGACCAGGCACGGAGACGGAGTGGTCGCGCCCGTCGTCCGGGACCGCCAGCAGCGCCTGCTGCTGGGCCTGCGTCAGCGTCGGGGGCGCACTGCGCGGGTTGAACGCGCCGGTGTTCTCGGACGACGTCCGCCCGGAGTCGGTGACCTGACCGTCCGTCACCACGACGGCCACCGCCTTCGCGGGGCTGATCTGCGGGAAGTTCACCAGGGCGGCGCCCTGCTGCATGAACGGGGCCGAGCGGGCCTGCTCCAGCTTGTCGGTGAGGTTCGCGTTGAGCTGCGCCCGCAGGACCACCGTGGTCACCAGCACGATGACGGCGCTGACCAGCGCCAGCATCACCGTCGTGGTGACCAGCAGCCGGGTGCGCAGGGACCAGGTGGACCAGCGACGCAGCCATGCCCGGGGCGAGGTCACGCCTCGGCCGGCTCCGCCGGCTTGAGCACGTAGCCGGCGCCGCGCATGGTGTGGATCATCGGCGCCCGGCCCGCGTCGATCTTGCGGCGGAGGTAGGAGATGTAGAGCTCCACGACATTGCCCTGGCCGCCGAAGTCGTAGTTCCAGACACGGTCCAGGATCTGCGGCTTGCTCAGCACCCGGCGCGGGTTGCGCATCAGGAAGCGCAGCAGCTCGAACTCGGTGGCGGTGAGCCGGATGGACTGACCGCCGCGGTGGACCTCGCGGCTGTCCTCATCCAGCGTCAGATCGCCGACGACCAGCAGCGATTCGCTGCGGGCGGCCGCGGCCCCGGAGCGGCGCAGCAGGCCGCGCAGCCGGGCGACGACCTCCTCCAGGCTGAACGGCTTGGTGACGTAGTCGTCTCCGCCCGCCGTCAGGCCGGCGATGCGGTCCTCCACCGCGTCCTTCGCGGTGAGGAAGAGGACCGGGACGTCGGGCTGTTCGGCCCGCAGCCGGCGCATCACCTCGAGGCCGCTGAGGTCGGGCAGCATCACGTCGAGAATCACGGCATCGGGGCGGAACTCCCGCGCGGTCCGCAGGGCGGCGGCACCGTCGCCGGCGGTCCGGGCCTTCCAGCCCTCGTAGCGCAGGGCCATGGACAGCAGATCGGCGAGAGGGGCCTCGTCGTCGACGACGAGCACACGCACGGGGCTGCCGTCGGGGCGGCGCAGCTCGGCGGGCGCCGCTTCGGGGATCGGGCGGGTGGCAGTCATGGGGACCACCGTGCACAGCACCCATGAGAAATCTATGAACCGTGCCTGTGACGCCCCTGTGGATCCTGTGGGATTCCTCTGGGTACCGCGCCGAGGGTTTCAGATGGTTACCGCGCGGAGGCTTTCAGAGCAGCCCGAGGTCGCCCAACTCCTTGTGCAGGTCCGCCCGCGGACCGCCGCCCTGCTCCGGCAGCGCGGGGACGCCGGCCGGACCGGGCTCCGACTCCACCGCCCGCTTCCTGCCGCCACCGGACCGGTCCCGCAACAGCCAGGCGCCCAGCACGCCGCCCACCAGGCCGCCCAGGTGCGCCAGCCAGCTGACGCCGGGAGTGCCGGGCACGGCGACCGTCAGCAGGTAGGCGAACGAGGCGGCCATCACCACGCCTATCAGGATGTCCAGCAGCCGCCGGTCGAACAGGCCGCGCACCACCACGTAGCCGAAGTACCCGAAGACCAGGCCGCTGGCGCCGACCGTGAGCGAGCCCGAGCCCTGGAAGAACCAGACGGCGAGCCCGCTGCAGACCGCGACCAGCACCGTGAGCGCCAGGAAGCGGTAGACCCCGCGGTGGGCGGCGAGGAAGCCGAAGACGAACAGCGGCCCCGAATTGGCCTCCAGATGCTGCCAGTTGAGGTGCAGGAAGGGCGCGACGAAGACGTCCGGCAGCCGGGCGGGCTCCATCGGGACGATGCCGAAGGAGCGGTCCATCCCGTACCCGTCGGCCCAGTTGGCCAGCTGCAGCGCCCAGACCAGCGCCACGAACCCGAACATCACGAAGAAGGCCTTGCGTGCCTCGGCCAGCAGCTCCTCGGCGGACTGACTCCCCGTCATGCTCCCCCCTTCCCTGTGCGGTCGGCCCCAGCGTACGGCCGCGGACGGCCGGCGCAAGCTCATCGCCCGCAGCCTGTGGAAAACTCCGCACCGGGCCGGCCGCGGCCAAGCCGGCCCGCAAGCCCACCGTCCGGGCCGCAGGCCACCGGTCCGGCCCGGACGCACGCGATGACGGACCGTCAGAGCGCGCGGATGCCCCAGTGGTGCACGATCCGCTCCCCCGGCTCCAGCCGCACCACGTCCTCCCCTGTGGCGAAGGCGTTCGGCGGGCAGCTCATCGGCTCGACCGCCACCCCGCCCCTGCGGTGCGCCGCGTCGAGCGTGTCACCGGTGTACACCTGCAGCCAGCCCACCTCCGGACCGACCCACAGCTCCACGCCCCGGCTGCCGTCGGCCTCGGTCAGCCGCACCCGGGCCCGCCCGTCGGCGTTCCGGCCCAGGCCGGTGAAGGCCGTGTCCAGCACGGCGTCCGCGATCCGCCGGGGCTGGCGGAAGTCGTACGGCGTCCCGGCGACGGACTCCTTGCCGGTCGGGATCTTGCGCTCGTCCACCGGGAGCCAGCTGTCCGCGGGCAGCTCCAGCACCGCCTCGCCGATCGAACCCGGCCCCCGGCCGAGCGTCAGGTACGGATGGGCGCCGAAGCCGTAAGGCGCTGCCGTGGCACCGGCGTTGCGCGCGGCGATCTCGACGGTCAGCCCGTCTCCCGACAGGGCGTACCGGGCCGTGAGCTCCAGGATGTGCGGGTACCCGTGCTGCGGGTAGAGCCGCAGGCCGAAGCGGACCGAGGCGGCGCCCGCGCCGTGGTCCTCGGCGACCAGCCGCCAGGGCAGCCAGCGGGTGAAGCCGTGGCTGGCGTTGCCGGTGGCCGGTTCGCTGATGTCCAGCTGCCGGTGCTCGCCGTCCCAGTCGTAACGCCCGTCGCGGACCCGGTTCGGCCAGGGGATGAGCAGCTGCCCGGCGCCACCTGGAGGCGGCTGGTCCGCCTGGTACTTGACGACCAGCGGCCGGCCCCGATGGCTCAACCCGCGCAGTCCGGCGCCCACCCCGCTGATCACCGCGCGGTAGTCGCCTGCCTCGATCACGTGCTGCGGCCCGTTGGGCGACAGCGCATTCGCTTCAGCCATGCCCGCATCCTCGCACCCTGGAGGCAGGCGGACCGCTGACCTATCGACCGTTCGGGGACCGGAAGCGGAAGCCCGGGCCCGTACCGGACGGACATCACAGCCACGGCCCTGGACAGCATCGCTACCGCCGATTAACTTAACGTTCGTTCGACCCCGAGCCGGAGGGAGCGCCGTCGTGCGCCGTACCGTTTTCACCGAGGACCACGAGGCGTTCCGGGAGACCATCCGCGACTTCATCGCCAAGGAGGTCGTGCCGGTCTACCCCGAGTGGGAGCAGGCCGGGCACGCCCCGAAGGACTTCTATCTGAAGCTGGGCGAGCTGGGCGTCTTCGGCATCGAGGTGCCCGAGGAGTACGGCGGCGCCGGCATGACCGGCTTCAAGTACCAGGCCGTGGTCACCGAGGAGTGCGCCCGTGCCGGCGTCAGCTTCGGGGCCGCGGGCGTGCACACCGGTCTGTGCCTGCCCTACCTGCTCGAGTACGGCAACGAGGAGCAGAAGCAGCGCTGGCTGCCCAAGTTCGTCTCCGGCGAGATGATGACCGCCATCGCCATGACCGAGCCGGGCACCGGCTCCGACCTGGCCGGGATGACCACCCGCGCCGAACTCTCCGAGGACGGCACCCACTACGTCCTCAACGGCGCCAAGACCTTCATCACCGGCGGCGTCCAGGCCGACCTGATCCTGGTCATCGCCCGCACCTCCCCCTTCAACCCGGAGGACCGCCGGGCCGGCCTGTCCATCCTCTGCGTGGACACCACCTCCGAGGGCTTCTCCGTCGGCCGCAAGCTGGAGAAGATCGGCCTGCGCACCTCCGACACCGGCGAGCTGTCCTTCGTGGACGTCAAGGTCCCGGTGGAGAACCTGCTCGGCGAGGAGGGCAAGGCCTTCTCCTACCTCGCGCACAACCTGGTCCAGGAGCGCCTGGCCATCGCCGTCGGGGCCTACGCCTCCGCCCGCGCCGCCGTGGACCTGGCCGTCGCCTACACCAAGGACCGCAAGGTCTTCGGCCAGTCGGTGGCGTCGTTCCAGAACACCAAGTTCGAACTCGCCGCCTGCGAGGCCGAGGTGGACGCCGCGCAGGCGGTCGTCGACCGGGCCCTGGAGCAGTTCGAGACCGGCGACCTGACGGCGTCGGACGTCGCCAAGGCGAAGCTGTTCACCACCGAGGTCTGCTCCCGCGTGGTCGACCGCTGCCTGCAGCTGCACGGCGGCTACGGCTACATCCTGGAGTACCCGATCGCCCGCCTCTACACGGACAACCGGGTCTTCCGGATCTACGGCGGCACCAGCGAGGTCATGAAGACCGTGATCGCCAAGAGCCTCGGCCTGTAGCGGCGAGAAACGTAGAACGGCCCATCATGGAGGGCGGGGACGGCGGTCGGCCGTCCCCGCCCTCCATGATGGCTTCCGCCGTCCGCGCGACCGCGGCCGCCCGGCTACGCCGCCACGAACGCGGCGGCGACGGCGATGTTGTCGGGGCCGCCCTCGGCCCGGGCGAGCGCGACCAGCTCCCGGACGGCCCCGTCCGGCTCCGAGGCGGCGGCCAGCACCCGGCCGATCGCCTCCTCGGCGGCGACCGCGGCCAGGCCGTCCGAGGCGAGCAGGTAGCGGTCGCCCGGCTCGGAGCGGCGCAACGACAACTCCGCCCGTGTCCCGGAACTGCCGTCGAGTGCGCGCAGCAGCAGCGCCCGCTGCGGGTGGACCTCCGCCTCCTCCGGCGTGAGCCGGCCCTCCGCCACGAGGGACTGCACGTACGAGTGGTCCTCGGTGATCCGGAACAGCTGTCCGTCCCGGAGCAGGTAGGCCCGCGAGTCGCCCAGGTGCGCCAGAGCCAGCTGCGCACCGCGCCACGCCAGAGCGGTCACCGTCGTTCCGGAGTCCGGGAGTTCGGCAACCGTCGCGCCGGCCCGCGCCACCGCGCCGGCCAGCGCGGCCGGCAGCCCCTCGTCCCCGGCCGACGCCACCGCCTCGCGCAGCGCGGACACCACCGCGCTGCCGGCCGCGCCGCCATCCGGACCGTAGCCGTCCGCCACGGCCAGCAGCCCCGGGCCCGCATAGGCCGTGTCCTGGTTGGCCTGGCGCACCAGTCCGGTGTCGGACAGGGCCGCCCATCGGACAGTCGACTCATGTGCGCTCATGGCTGTCTCCCTTCCCGTCAGCTCGTCGAGGAGGGCATCCGCCAGATCCCGACGGTGCAGATGGGACCGCTCCTGCTCGGCCCAGAACACCATCACCTCGGCGGCCGCCGCGGTCGGCGGCAGCCGCACGACCTCCCGGATCCGGGCCAACGGCATGCCCAACTGACGTAGCCAGGACACCAGTCGGGCCTGCGGCAGCTGCTCGGGGGCGTAGTGCCGGTAGCCGCTCCAGCGGTCCACCCGGGCGGGGCGCAGCAGCTCCAGCTCGTCGTAGAGCCGCAGCGCCTTCGGCGACAGCCGGCTCAGCCGCGCGAAGGCGCCGATGGTCAGCAGTCCGTCGTCGTCCATTCCGGTCCCTCCCCGCCGGGCCCGTCGCCCGGCACCCGCAACGCTCGGGTCTGCCCCAGGGGGAAGGTCAAGCGCCCGGGGTCACAGCGCCAGCCGCATGACCGGGCGGGTGTCCTTGCGCTTGCGCACCTCCCGGAAGCCCGCGCGCCGGAACATGGCGGCGGTGCCGGTGTAGAGCGAGGCCGGATCGCCTTTGGCACCCCCCGTCTCGACCGGGTAGGCCTCCAACTCCCGTGCCCCGCGCGCCCGCGCGTGCGCCACCGCCCCGGCCAGCAGCGCGGTGGCGACCCCCCGACCGCGCTGCGGGCGCGGAATCCAGAAGCACGTCACCGCCCACACTCCGGGGTCGTCCGGATCGTCGCCCCGGTCCGGGTCGTCGGCGTCCACAGGCTGTGGACCGGGCTTCAGTGTCGGCGAGCGCAGCACCCGCGCGTACTCCGGGCGCGGGGCCAGGCCGGCCCAGCCGACGGGCTGCCCCTCCTCGTAGGCCAGCAGACCCGGCTCCCGGCCCTCCCGGGTCAGGCGCTCCAGCAGAGCACGGTTCCCGGCGCCGCGCTCGGCGCAGCCCGCCGAGAACTCCTTTCCGCTCAACCGCCAGAAGGCGCACCAGCAGTTGGAGTAGGCCCCGCTGGGCCCGAAGAACTCAGCCAGCTCGGCCCACCGGTCGGCCGTCACGGGTACCACGTCGAACGCCATGGCCTCATTCCACCAGCAGTCGCTCCCGCAGCGCCGCAGTGAACTGCGCGTCGAGGCCGAGGCGCTGTGCGACGTACCCCTCGACCGAGCCGTAGTCCGCCCGCAGCCCCGCGTAGAGCCTGGTGATCACCCCGGCGGGCGTGCGCCCGTACCCGGGCCAGCCCGGCACCTGTCCGCCGTGACCCTCGCTCCACTGGCCGATCAGCGCCTCCCGCGCCCGCTCGGTCAGCGCGAACTCGGCCACGACATCGGCCTCGGGGACCCCGAGCAGCGTCAGCACGAGCGCGGCGACCAGTCCGGTACGGTCCTTGCCCGAGGCGCAGTGGAAGAGCAGCGGGCCGGACCCGGGGTCGGCCACCAGCTCCAGCACCTGCCGAATCTCGGCGACGCCGTCCTCGGCCACCTCGCGGTACCGCTCGGCGAGGAACGGCCCGGGATCGACGTCCGCCCCCAACGCGGGCTGGTCGTAAGGACGGTGCTCGATGCTCAGGTTGTGGTACGCCAGCCCGGGGTAGGCGGGCACCCGCCCCGCGGGCTCGATCTCCCAGGGGTAGCGCAGGTCCACGACAGTGCGCACGCCGAGCCCGAGGAAGGTCCGCTCGTCCTCGCTGCCTGGCACGAGCTTGCCGAGCGAGTCGCCCCGGTACAACAGCCCGAAGGCGACGGCCCGACCGTCGGCGCCCCTCCAACCGCCCAAGTCACGGACGTTGTGCAGACGCTCGAAGGGGATGTCCCGGACGTGGACCGGCTGAGTGGTCGTCATGTCCGGATCCTACGGACCTCCGCACGGAGCGCCTGCGCGCAGCGACGGACGTACAGCCGCTGGAATGCCGGAACCAGCGGACCCATCGCGCGGATGTACCGAAGAGCGGGGCGACTGAACGCGGTGACGGACAGCCAGACGGAGCCGTCGGCGTCGAGTTCCACGACGAACGCCTCCTCACCCTGCTCGGGATGGCCGGTCAGGGTGCCGTACGCGAACCCCGTGCGGGTGGCGTCCGCGACCGTCCACACCACCGCGCAGGGCGCGGTCACCGGCCCGAGCCCCACCACCACACGCAGCCCGGGCACGGCCGGGCCGTCGGCCCTGACCCGGACGGGGACGCGGCGGTGCATCCGCCACGACAGCAGGGCGCCGGCGGCGGCGCGGTAGTCCCCGCCCCCGCTCCCGACCCGACCCCGGTACCGCAGATGCCGGTAGCCAAGAGGAAGCGCGCCGCCCTCGGTGGCCCCGACGTCCGCGTAGCTGAACACCGTCACCCGTGCATCCTCTCAGCGACCCCACGCCCCGTCAGGGGCGCGCGAGGAACTGCCTGAGCAGCACACCGCTCAGGGAGGTTCGTCCCGCAGACGGGGTCGGACCTCCCGAGCGGTGGGCTGGTCGCGGTGGGGGCACCCCCCGCCGCGGGGCTACCCCGGCCGAAGGCCGGGGGCGGGAGTGGGATCCTCGCGCCCCTGACAGGGCGGGGGTCGCTGGCATACTCGGGGCATGGGCATCCGTCAGTCGTGGCCACTGCGCGCGCTCCGCGCGCTGGTGTTCGCTGGGCTGACACTCGCCCTCTCCGCCGGCGCGCACCTGCTCGTCAACGCGCAGACCCCGCTCCCGGGCCGCGCCATGGCTCTCACCGGCGCGGGGGTGTTCGTCTTCGCCCTTGCCGCCACCGCCGCCGAGCGCGGCTACTGGCAGATCGCGGGGGCGCTCGTCCCGCTGGAGCTCGCGCTCAACAGCATCTGGAACGTCGGCCAGGCCGACTGCTTCTCCCCCGCCGCCCACGGGGGCAACGTCCCGACGCTCCTCCTCTGCGGCAACGGCGGTCTCGGCGGTACCACGACCCACCATCTCGCCGCCGCCACCGGGGGCCTGACGACGACTCAGGCCCTGCTTCTCCTCGCCGCCCACGTCCTCGCCGGGCTCGTCGTCTCCCTCTGGCTGCGTCGTGGCGAAGCCCTCGTCCACCGCGCCGTCCGGGCCGTGGCCCTCACACCGCTGCGCGCGGCTCTGAGCCTGCTGGCGCTCGTCCCCGCCGAGCCCGCGGTCGCCCCGGCCGCACCGCTGCCGTCCCCCGACGACACGCCCGCGCCCGGCGTCCTGCTCGCCCGGGCCGTCTCCAGGCGTGGCCCACCGGAACAACTCGCGTTCGCCTGACGCCCGTTCCGTGCCACCACACCTGAGAGGCTTCCTCACCCATGTCCCAGCAACAGTTCACCCCGCCCTCCCCGCGTGATCGCGTCGCCGCCGCCCGCGCCGCCGAGCAGCGCTCCCGGCTCGTCCGCAACGGCGTGATCGCCGCCGTCGTCACCGTCGTCATCGGCCTGGTCGCCGCCATCGGCATCGCCGTCCTGGTCACCGACCACAACAAGCCCAAGCACAACAGCGCCACCGCCGCCGCCGTGCCCGCCCACGCCGACGGGACGGTCATCGTCTACGGCAACCCCAAGGCGACCGCCACCCTCGACGTGTACGAGGACTTCCGCTGCCCCGTCTGCGGCGCCCTCGAACGCACCGACGGCAAGAAGATCCAGGAGCTCGCCGACAACGGCACCTACAAGATCCGGTACCACATGGGCACCTTCCTGGACGGCAACCTCGGCGGCTCCGGCTCCGCCGACGCCCTCGCCGCGGCCGGCGCGGTGCTGAACCAGGGCACCGCCCAGTTCAAGGCCTTCCACGACCTCCTCTACGCCAACCAGCCGGCCGAGGAGACCACCGACGCCTTCGCCGACGCCAACACCCTGGCGGCGCTCGCCGCCAAGGTCCCCGGCCTGAACCAGCAGGCCTACGCCGCAGCCGTGAAGGCCGGCACCTACAAGAACTGGGCCGCCGACGTCTCCGCCGCCTTCGACTCCAGCGGCGTCACCGGGACGCCGACGCTGGCCCTCAACGGCAAGCAGCTGAACGTCTTCTCGAACCAGGGCCCGATCTCGCCCACCGCCTTCGAGCAGTTGGTCAAGCAGACCATCGGCTGACGCCCTGCAGCGCATGGCCCGGCGCACCCGGGCCATGCGCGCCGTGCCGGCCGGTGACCGGCAGGCAGCGCCCCTCCGGCCCGTCGGACCGTCCGCCCCTCACTGTCGCCGAGGCCGGCTGCGGCCGCCGGCGCGAGGCCGAGACCGCCGTGGACCGGCGCGGGGCTGGTCCCGAAGCCGCCGCGGCTGCGTGCCGTCCGGCACAGGCAGAACCCACGAGGTTTCCCTGCTGAGCGAAGCAGAGCCCTGAGCGGCGGGTCAGTCGGCGGCAGCGCCGAGCAGGGCCAAGGTCGAGCGCAGCCAGTCGAGTTCGGTCCTGGTCGTGGCCCGGGCGATCCGTAGCAGCCCCTGCCGGAACGGGTCCGTCAACTCCTCGGCCCGCAGCGGGCGTTCGCCCTCGTAGAAGAAGCTGCTCGGCTGGGACAGGAAGTCCAGCCGCCGCCGCAGCACGGCCGCCTGCGCCGCCGCGTCGTCGAGGTGGCGGAGGAAGGCCAGCACGGTGAACCACCGGTTCTCGTCACTGACGTCCACCCCGTCGGCCTCCGCCAGCCGTCGGCGCAGCTCGTCCCGCCCCTCCTGAGTCAGCGTCAGCACGTGCCGGGGAGCGGCCCGACTGCCGGGCTCGGTGCGCCGGTCGATCCAGCCGGCCCGCTCGAGCCGCTTGATCGCGGGATACAGCGTGCCGTCCGCGATCGGCCGGACGTGGCCGGTCAGCTGCGCGACGCGGTGCTTGAGCTCGTAGCCGTGGAGGGGCTGCTCGTAGAGGAAGCCCAGGATCGCCGTTTCCAACACCCCTGCATCCTCCCGCACTGGCCGTATACATCGATGCCGATATATAGTCCTTCCGATGCATGACTGCCCTGCCCACCGCACCCTCGCCTTGGAGTCCTGATGCAGCACGCCCCCGTGACGCCGTCCGGCGCGCAGATCCGCTGGATCGAGCTGCCGGCCCATACGGCCCGCGACCGCGACCGCCCGCCCCGCGTCTACCTGCACGGGCTCGGCGCCTCCTCCGGCCCCTACTTCGCCGCCACCGCCGTGCACCCGGCGCTGGCCGGTCCCCGCTCCCTCCTCCTCGACCTGCTCGGCCACGGGATCAGCGACCGGCCGCAGGATTTCGACTACTCACTGGAGAGCCACGCGGACGCCGTCGCCGCCGCGCTGACCGCCGCAGGCGTCGCAGATGCGGAGGTGATCGGGCACAGCTTGGGCGGTGCCGTGGCCATCGCGCTGACGCACCGTCACCCCGGGCTGGTCTCCCGGCTCGTGCTCGCGGACGCCGTCCTCGACCCGATCCAGCCCTGCCGCCCCGGCCCGGGCAGCAGCGGCATCGCGAGCTACAGCGAGCAGGAGTTCCTGGACGGCGGCTGGCGCGAGGTCCGCGAGGCGGTGGGCCCGCACTGGTGGTCCACCATGCGCCTCGCCGACCGCACCGCCCTGCACCGCAGTGCGGTCCACCGCACCCGCGGCACCCTTCCGAAGCCCCTGCGCGCCCTGCTGCTCGAACTGCCGCTGCCACGCACCTTCCTGCACCCGGCCGCCGAGACGGTGATCGGAGCCGACCAACTCACCGCTGCGGGCGTGAACCTGGTCCCCATTCCGGACGCCGGCCACAACCTGATGCTCGACGCCCCGGACGCCTTCGCGGCGGCGGTGGCCGCGTCCCTGTCCTGACGGCCCGCTCCGCCGCTAACGTCCGCCGCATGTCCCTCACCGAGATCGACGCCGTCACCGCCGACTTCTTCGGCGCCTTCGACAACCGCGGCGGCAAAGCCCCCGGCATCGCCCACCTCCGCCGCCTGCTGCTCCCGCAGGCGGTCATCGTAGTGACGAGCCCTCAGTTCACCGTCCTGTCGGTGGACGAGTTCCTCAAGCCGCGCGAAAGCCTGCTGACGGACGGCCGGTTGGTCGACTTCTCCGAATGGGAGACCTCCGCCCGCACCGAGCTCTCCGGAGACCTGGCCTCCCGCCTGAGCGAGTACCGCAAGTCCGGCCTCCTCAACGGCCGCCCCTACGAGGGCACCGGCACCAAGTCCCTGCAGTTCGTGCGCACGCCGGAGGGCTGGCGCATCTCCGCCGTGGCCTGGCAGGACCACCCGGCCTGAGCCCCGCGCGGACATGGCACGCCTTGGCGCAGGCACGCGCATCGGCCCAGGGCGGCGTACACAGTGGGCCACGGAGGAAGCGGAGGGCCGGCTCGAGGAGACTGCTTCCCCGAGCCGCCCTTCGGTGCTGTGTGGCTGCTGTCGCTCGCGCGCCAGGCAGGACTCGAAGGCGCTTGCCCCCTGCCGCAGGGGCGCCGGACTCGGCCAGACCCTCCGCACGACCCGTAACGGCAAGCCCAAGCCGGGCAAGCCCTGCCGCCGCTGCCGCACCATCGGCCTCAGTTTCCGGACAGGCCGCCGCGGCCTGGAATGCCTGCCCACGCAACCGCCACCGGGCCACCCGCTGACTGTCTAGGCAGCCGATTCCCGGCCCGGCTGCGGAACGATGAGGAACTCGGTGACGAAGCCGGTGACGGCGCCGCTCTCGTCATGGCCGACCCACGTCGGATAGGAGCCGTCACCCCACCCGGACGGGAACGCGACGAACTGGTACCGGCCTTCGTCGTCGGTCATGGACGCGGGCAGGCAGTTCATGGACTCCTCGCCGTACATCGCGTCCGCAAGGGGTTCCCCGTACTCGTCCAGCAGGTCACCGAGCGGAATGGTGCCGGCGGCATCCACGAAGCAACCGGTTCCCGCGTCCACGCCATAGCCGTAGAACTCGTTGTCGTCGAGGGACTCGGCACTCTGACCCTCCGTCAGAGCCAGGGACCACCTCACCGTGGGCTCCTCACTGACCTTCAACCAGGCGGCTGCCACGCGCTCGTGCGCAAAGGACGGGTCTTCCTCCCGGGCCACCTCGACCACCGACAGAACCACCGGATACGTGCCCGGGTCCACCACCTCCACGAACGGCTCGACATCGTCCCCGAGCCCGACGAACGGGTCGCAGGCCGCGACCTGCCCCGTCGGCAAGCTCAGTTCGGCCGCCGGAAGGTTCGTCACCGTGGCCGACAGGCCCCGGCCGCAGTCGTACCAAGTGCCCGCGGTGAACAGGCGCTCCACATCAGGCGCGACAAGGGGCATCGGACCTCACTCGCATTCTCGACAGATCGCATCGTGCTGACAGACAAACCGCGCGGCGAAATCGCCAGGCTGCGCGGTCGGCGCTGGCAGGTGTCGCAGGTCCCCTCAGCGAAGCCCGGACGTCGGTTAGGTCCCGGCTCGAAGCCGGGCCACCCTCAGACAGATCCGGGAAGGCCGACATCCCTACAGAGCTGGAACCCCCGGAAGCCGACCGCGCAGCGCACACCCTAGCCACCCTCACCGACACCCCCCGCCACACTCCCGGGAGGTTTCCCCCGTGGTGTTCAACGTCTCCGCCGCCCTGCTGTTCGGCGTCGCCCTCGTGTTCATGGTCCGCGCCCGGATGGCCCCCGTCGGCGGGTCGATCGTCGCGTTCCTCTTCGGCTTCTACGCCGCCGCGTCCGGCCTCGCCCCCGTCGTCTCGGACTTCGTCACCTCGCTCGCCCACGCCCTCGCGTCCCTCCACTGACCGGAGTTGACCCAGAGCACCGCCGATCCGCTCGCGGTCCGGCCCATGGCCGCCGCCCACCTGCGCGACGCCCTCACCGCCGCCCAGCGCGGCCACCTCCCCGAGCACTCGGAGCCCTGATGTCCATCGACGCCGAGTCCTGGCGCGGCATCGAACACCGCCTCGCCCTGCTCGGCTCCACCCCCTGTCCCCCGTCCTCGCGGCCGGACCGCTCGCCGTCCGCATGGCCGAGGAGAAGCGCGAGAGCACCGCCCGTCCTGCGGTTGCTCGCCCGCGAAAGGGGGCTGCGCGAACAGGGCGGCACCGAGTTCGTCCCCAGCCCGCCGCCCGGCAGCAGCCACCCCGGCCCCGCCGAGCAGGCCCGACCGAGGTCCCGCGCCCGAGCGCCCTGGCTCCCGTGATCGAGCTACGGCGGGCCGCATGAAGCCGCCGGTCGCGCCGCTGCCCCTCTGGGAGCGGGTGGTCCACGCCGCCGAGGGCAGTGATCTCGCCTGGAGGCGGGCCAACCGACCAAAGCAGGGGCCTTCGCCACCGGCCCGTCCCGCCTGCTCGTCGTGGACCTGGACACCGCCGAACCCGGGATGAACATCTACACGCACGTCGCGCAGGACACCCAGCGTGAAGCCATCAGCCGCATGGACCGGCTGTTGAAGCACCGTCAGCGTTCGAACTGACCGACCCTTGCCGTCAACTGCTGCCGTCAAAACGCCCCCGACCGATGCGGCCGGGGGCGTTTTGCCTTGTGCCCCAGGCAGGATTCGAACCTGCGACACCCGCTTTAGGAGAGCGGTGCTCTATCCCCTGAGCTACTGAGGCGGGGCGTTCCGTGCCGTCCGGGAGTGCCCGGCGGCCAGGGACAGCCTAGCGGATCAGTGCACCGGCGCGGTCGGATCCGTGGGCGGCCCTGGCGGTGGCTGCTCATGGCGGGTCGGCGCGCATCGGGGCCGAGTCGCCCCTGTCCCGGCCCAGGGTCGGTCGGCAATGCAAACGCCGAACGCGGACGCTGAACGCCGAACGCCGATGCCGCCCCCACCCCCACCCCCCACTCCGGCCCCAGGTAAGAGCTACGTAAGGTAGGCGGCACCCCAGCGTGCTCGCACATCCGTGCGGGCGCGCTCTGCTTCGTACCTCTGGTACCCCCTCTCCTAGGAGCCTCCGATTCGCGCACGTCATGCCGTCGCCGCAGGGACCCTCGCCGCCGCGGTCGCCGCGGCGGTGACCGCCTGTGGGGCGGTGAAGGAACTGACCACCGCCGAGAAGGTGCACGATGCCTTCGACAAGCTCGGAGCCGGGCACGCCATCACCGTCGACCTCCAGCTCAGGGCCACCGCCGACCAGTTGCTGGCGCTGGACGCCCAGGACCCTTCGGGCGGCCCCAAGCTGACGCGGGCTCAGGCCGAGCAGATGGCGGGCATCGGCATCACCGTCGCTGTCAGCTCCGACAAGCCGGTGAAGGACGCCCTGCAGAGCGCGTCCGCCGACACCGGCAAGCTCGACCCGAGCCTGAACATGGACCTCACCGTGCACAGCGGCACGGGGGCCGTCCTGGCCGAGGTGCGGGCGGTGTCGGGCAAGGAGTACCTGAAGCTGGACTTCGCCGCCCTCTCCGAGATCGGGCCGAGTGACCAGGGATCGGCTGGGGACCTGGCCGACCTGCGGTCGATGAGCGCCTCCCTGCCGCCGAGCATGGGGGCGCTGAAGAACCTGCTCCAGGGGAAGTGGGTCAGCATCGACCCCGCCAAGTTCGCGTCGTTCTCCAAGTCCCTCCAGAGCTCCGGATCCGGCTCCGGCACCAACGCCGCACGTCCGAGCGCAGCGCCCTCGCTGGACGCCGCCCAGCAGAAGAAGCTGACCGATGCGCTGACCGGCGTGTTCGAGAAGGACGTCCACCTGACCGACAAGGGGACGAAGGACGGCATCGACACCGTCGAGCTCAAGGCCGGCAACACCCGCACTCTGCTCGCTGACGTGCAGAAGCAGGTCTTCCCGGTGCTGAAGTCGATCCCGGGCTTCCCTGGCGGCCTGCCCACCTCGGCGCCGACCGGGGTGCCGACGACGCCGGCCGTCGCCACCCTGGGGATCGACACGAGCAGCGGCACCCTCAGCAGCGTCGCCCTGGACGCGGGCCAGTTCGACACCAAGCACCCGGGCACGCACCTGCCGCTGGTGCTCGGCTTCAAGGACACCGCCGCCGCGGTCAGCGCGCCCGCGGGTGCCGTCGAGTTCGACCCCGCCTCGCTCGGGGACATGATGAGCGGCCTCGTCGGCGGCTCGGACACCGCTCCGCTCAACTGACGGATCGGCCTGCCCACCCGGGCCTGTCGCACTGGCAGGCCCGGGTGGGCACGCCGATGATGGGGCAGGGGCCATGGAGGAGACGAACGAGGAAAGAGGCGCACCGATGGCAGTCGAGACGGACGTGACGATCCAGGACGTCCCCCAGGCCCACCGCTTCGAGGCACGGATCGGGGACGAGCTGGTCGGCTTCGCCTCCTATGTCCGCGACGACCAGCGGGTGATCTATCAGCACACCGTCGTGGGTGTGCCCTACGAGGGCATGGGCATCGGCAGCACGCTCGCCCGCGCCGCCATCGAGGACGGCCGGGCGCGCGGCCTGCGGATCAAGGCGACCTGCCCCTTCATCAAGGACTGGATGGCCCGCCATCCCGAGGAGTTCACCGACGTGGAGACCGGCGAGGCGGACCCCGCCGGCACGGGGGACGGAAAGCGCTGACACCGGACAGCGCGCGAGCGGGGAGCCCCCGTCCGGAGGGATCGGACGGACGGGGGCTCCCCGCTCGCGTGGTGACGGGACGTCAGGCGGACGTCGGACGAGACGTCAGCCGGAATGCCAGCCGGAAACGCGGCCGGAACCTCAGCGGAGGCGGCCGGCGAAGTCCGGGGCCCAGTCGCTGATGTTCATGTACTTCACGCCCGAGCTCGGGTTGGCGGCCTCGACGTACTTGCCGTTGCCGACGTAGATCGCGACGTGGTACGCGCCCGAGGCGGAACCGTTGCTGGACCAGAACAGCAGGTCACCCGGCTGCAGGTTGCTCAGCGAGACCTGGGTGGACGCCTCGGCCTGGGCGTAGCTGGTACGGGGGGCGGAGATGCCCGCCTTGGCCAGCGCGGCCTGGACCAGGCCGGAGCAGTCCCAGCCGTTCGGGCCGGTGCCGCCCCAGACGTAGGCGTCGCCCACCTGGGCCTCGGCGAAGGAGACGGCCGCGGCCATGCTGCCGGAGACGGTGCTGCTGGCAGCCTGGGTCACGGTGGAACCGGTGCTCCGGGCCGAGGTCGTGGTCGCGCTCGCGGTGGAACCCGACTCGGAGTCGGACGACTCCTGGGAGGAGGTCGCGGACGACTTGGTGGCGGTGGTGGCGGTGCCGCCCAGCTTCAGGACCTGGCCGGGGTAGATCAGGTCGGGACCGGACGTCAGCGTGGCGCGGTTCAACTCGTACAGACGCTCCCAACCCCCCGACACGTGCTGGTCGATGGCGATGGTCGACAGCCAGTCGCCGGACTTCACGGTGTAGGTCCGGCCGCTGTCGGCGGTCGTCGCCGAGGAGGACGAGGACGAGCCGGCGGCGGAGGACGAGGACGAGGACGAGGACGACGAGGAGGTGGACTTCTTCGTCGCGGTGGAGCTGCTGGACGAGCCGAGGCTGGACAGGTCCGGCGAGCCGCTGTTCTGGGACAGGCCGGCGCGCGGGCCGCAGACGGGCCAGGCGCCCGGACCCTGGGAGGCCAGGACCTTCTCGGCGACGGCGATCTGCTGGGCCTTGGTGGCCCGGTCGGCGGTGGAGGCGTACTGCGTGCCGCCGTAGGCCGCCCAGGTGGAGGCCGAGAACTGCAGGCCGCCGTAGTAGCCGTTGCCGGTGTTGATGGACCAGTTGCCGGTGCTCTCGCACTGCGCGACCTTGTCCCAGGTGGACACGGAGGCGGCGTGCGCACTGGTGGCGGCGACGAAGGGGACGGCCACGCCGGCGCCGGCGACACCGACGGTGGCGAGCAGGCGGGTGGCGATGCGACGGGACTTGGGAGCGCGATGGCGCCCGTTTCCGGACAGCATGTATGGAGTTCCTCTCCCACGCCTGCGAGGTGAGCTGTCGGATTCGGGCCGTGAGGTAGCCCGGACGCGCATGGCGTCTTCACCCCAAGCCGTGCGCACGAAGGCGCGCGCAGCGGCGACTTACCTGGTTCCCCCGCTCCTGCCGTGGTGCATGTGCGAGTTCCCGGCACCCCCGACGGCAGGACTCGGCGTTCCGGAGGTGCTGGCTCCGCTTGGAAGCGAACGTCCAGGACCCTAGGTCGGCAGACCGAAAGATCACAAGCTGCTGACCGTATCTGTCACACCTTCATATCTGAAGGGAGGTCAGAAAACGGACATAGCTGGCGACTCAATACGGACATAGAGCCCATATCAGGTCGCCAGCTATGTGACCTAACCCTGTGTCAGCCGAGCGCGGCGGCTCAGCCCAGTCGGGTCAGCCGCGCTCCGTACGACGGCTCGGCGAGGTCCGACTGCAGCGAGACGGTCGTCGTCTGGGAACCGGCGCCGCCGTTCCCGACCACCAGTGTGCCGACCACGGCGCCCGCCTTGGCGCGGTGCGGGACGCCGCCCGTGACCGGCTCCAGCGCGACGGAGACGGACAGCCCGCCCCACCCGACGACCGTCAGGTCCTGGTCGGCCACGACCGGGACGCGCCCGCCCAGGCCGTCGTCGACATACCCGACGACCTGGCCCTTCTTCACCAACTGGTGGGCCTGCAAGGCCTGCTCGGCGCTGACGACCAGCTTCTTGCTGTTGGTCAGCACGCTCGGCAGATAGCCGCCGGTCTCCGCGGTCGCCGGCTGGCTGAGCACCACGCCGAGGACGGTCTTGGTCACACCGCCGACCTTCTGCTGCGCCGCCCACATCAGGCACCCCAGCGCGGCCGTGCTGGAGCCGGTCTTCACGCCGATGACGCCGTTCTTCTGCAGCAGCGCGTTGTTGTTGTAGATGACCCCGGACGCCAGCGGCGGCGTGAACGACGCGGTCCCGACGATCTGCGCGAACACCTGGTCCTGCATCACCTGTTCGGCCAGCTTGAGCTGGTCGTTGGCGGTGCTGCGGGTGGTGCCGTCGAGGCCGCTCGGATCGGTGTAGGTGGTCTTGCCCATACCCAGCGCCTGCGCCGAGGCCTGCATCTTGCGGACGAAGGCGGCGTCGCTGCCCGCATCCCAACGGCCAAGCAGGCGGGCGATGTTGTTGGCCGAGGGGATCAGCAGCATCTGCAGCGCCTGGTACTCGGTGATCTGCTCGTTCAGCGCCACCTTGACCACGGACTCGCCCTGGGGGCCGCCCTTGGTGTAGTCGTCCACGGCCTGCTGGTCGACGGTGATGGTCGGGCCCTGCTCGCCCAGCTTGAGCGGGTGGTCCTTGAGCACCTGATAGGCCGTCATCACCTTGGTGACGCTGGCGATCGGCACCGGGTTGTCCGAGCCGCTGTGGCCGAGGCTGCCCAGTCCGACCACCTCGGCGGTGGCCTGGCCCTTGGCCGGCCAGTCGAGCGTCGGTGCGGAGCCGTCGAAGGCGTACCCGGTCGCCGCCGTCAGCTTGAGCTGCGGGGACGGCAACGGGCGCAGCACCTGCACCACGGCGACGATCAGCGCGAGGATCAGCAGCAGCGTGCCCCACAGCCGGATCCGGCGCAGCGCGATCCGC
This sequence comes from Streptacidiphilus monticola, assembly GCF_042658505.1. Classification (NCBI taxonomy): domain Bacteria; kingdom Bacillati; phylum Actinomycetota; class Actinomycetes; order Kitasatosporales; family Streptomycetaceae; genus Streptacidiphilus; species Streptacidiphilus monticola. The sequence goes on from NZ_JBHSQJ010000001.1 coordinate 27,463, forward strand.
GCCGGCGTCATCGGCCTGGCGCTCAGGCCCGCGAGGATCTCCATCGCCTCGGAGGTGGTCTCCGGTCCCGGTTCCGGGCCCGGCTCAGGACCCAGCTCAGGGCGTGGCGCGGCAGCGCCGGCGGCGGACGGGGCGACCTGGGGCGCAGGCGGGGCGACCGAGGCGCCGGACGGGCGCGGCACGGCGACGGTGTGCTGCTCATCACGGGCAGTGGTACCCGCCCGGGACGGAACTGACGCCTGGTCAGTCGCCACCGGCTCGGGATGGGCACGGCCCTCGGCGACGGCCTGCCCGGCCGCCTCGGACGGCCGGACGTGGCGCAGGGTGCGGGTCGGCTCGTCACGCGGGACGCGCAGCGCGGTGGTCGGGGAGTCCACGCGCGGCGCGGCCGACCGCGGTTCCCGGGACCGGGCCCCGGTGGCGGGCGCGGCGTCGTTGTCGGGGGCGGTCTCGGCGGCCGCCCCTGCCCCGGCGGCACGGGCGATCCCGGGTTCGCGGCCGGCGTCGGACTCCGCCGGGGCCGCGGGTTCCGTCCCGAGCTCGGGCTCGTGCTCCGAGCCGGCCTCGGCCTCGGCCTCGGGCGCGGTATCGGACTCCGCCGCCGCCTCGGCCAACGGCCGTGCCGCCGCCTTCGCCGATCCGTCCGACCCGGCCCGGGACTCCGGCTTCGGCTCCACGGTCTCGGCCGTCCCGGTCCTCGCCGGAGCCTGCGCCGCAGGGGCCGTCTCCTCCTGCCGAGCGTCCCCGGTCCGCTCCGCCCTCTCGGGGGACTCGCCCACGTAACCCAACCTCCTCGCACGCCTGTGGAAACTCGCTGCCCCAAGTGTCCTGCACCCGACCGGGCCTGGCCGACCACCACGGCGCTGACCGGCGATTCCTCAGTCCGTCCCCAACGCAGGCGGCCGCCCCAGTGCCAGACGTGAGGCGTCGACAGAACGGTTCCGGGGCCGGTGATCCGACGGGGCGTCAGATCACGGCAAGGTGTCACTCTCAAGGCACTCTCGACAGCAGGGTGTGAGAGGCGTCACTCTGTTGGCATCCACGCGGGGAGGCTTGGATGGGCAGGAGCCGCAGAACAGTTCCGGAGGAGCTGCTGTTGCTCGCACTGGACCCGGCCACGGGTACCACGGCGCAGCCGCAGACCCTCGACCTCGGACTCGCCGGGGCCCAGCTCGTGGAGCTGGCCATGGCAGGAAGGATCGTCCCGGACGGGGACCGGATCACCGTGGTGAATCCACGGCCGACCGGTGACCCGACCCTCGACCACGCACTCGAACTGCTGCGAAGGCGCGGCAGCGCGGTGCGGGCGGTGCAGTGGATCGGCGGGCCGCGACTCGGCCTCCGGCAGACCTACCTGGCGCACCTGGAACGCTGCGCCATGGTGAAGGCGGTGCCGGGGCAGGTGTGCGGAGTGCTGCCGACGACGCGGTACCAGGCGTCGGACGACTGCACCAACGCCGCCATCAAGGAACGGCTGGACACCGCGATCCGGACCGGCGTGCCGCCGGACCCGCGCACCGCGGCGCTGGCGGCGCTGGCCCACGCGGTGGGCCTCGGCAAGCACCTGTACCCCGGCAACGAGGGCCGCTCCTCGCGGTCCCGGCTGCGGGACCTGATCCGCTACGACCCGCTCGGCGGGATGGTGGCACATGCGGTGATGGATGTGCAGAACGGGCTTCCCGCCCCCCGGCGGACCAGCCCCACACCGGCACGCGGACCTGTACTCCGCGCCGCCGCAAGCTAGTTCCGCGTCAACGAACCTTCGCCCCGCCGCGCCGCCAGGCACCGCCATCTCCTTGCGTTGGTGGAACGTCCAAGTACATCCGGTACGAGGACGCTCCGCCGCCCTGGAGCCGACCGCGCCTGACGACGCGGCTCATGGGGCGAAGGGTCCCTGACGCGGCACGAGCTGACGCGACATCAGCGCCCAGGGGCGCGGCGAACCACGCGAGCGACACACCCCATCCGGGAAGGTCCGACCCCCGTCGATCCGGGACGGACCCTTCGGGTGGGGTGTTGCTCGCGCGGTTCGCCGCGCCCCTGCACCGCTTTCGCCTGCGAAAAGGTGATCGAGTATGGGACGGTTGGCGGAAGACGGTCACGCCTGACGGGTGGCAGTCCCACGGGAGGGATGGCGAATCGTTCCGCCTCCGGGCCAGTTAGTCAAGTTCCGCCCGGTTGGGATCACATGACGGCGTGTCCGAGTGGCATTCTGCTGACCGCAAGGACATACCGAATGAATCCCGGAGGACCGGTGTCCACCGCCAGCGTCAACCCCACCGTCCGGCGACGCCGGCTCGGCGCCGAACTACGCAAGCTGCGCGAGCAGAAGGGCCTCACGGCCGAGGAGGTCGCGCAGCAGCTGCTGGTCTCCCAGTCGAAGATCAGCCGACTGGAGAACGGCCGCCGCAGCATCAGCCAGCGCGACGTGCGTGACCTGTGCACGGTGTACGGGGTCACCGACGAGGGCATGGTCGAGGGCCTGATGGCGATGGCCCGGGAGTCGCGGCAGCGGGGTTGGTGGCACGCCTTCGGCGATCTGCCGTACAGCGTGTACATCGGCTTGGAGGCCGAGGCATCCCGGATGCTGACTTACGAGTCGCTGCTGATCCCGGGTCTGCTGCAGACCCGGGACTACGCGGCGGCCTCCGTCGCCGGGATCGAGCCGGACCGGGACGCGGAGGCCGTGGCCCGCCGGGTCGACGTCCGGATGCGGCGGCAGGAGCGGATAGACGGCGACAAGCCGCTGGATCTCTGGGTGGTCATGGACGAGGCGGCGCTCACCCGCGTCGTCGGCAACAAGGAGATCATGCGGGAGCAGCTGGAACACCTGCTTGAACTCTCCGAACGGCCGCACGTGAACATCCAGGTGCTGCCCTTCGAGGCGGGCGCGCATCCCGGCATGACCGGCACATTTTCCATCATCGAGTTCCCCGAGTCGGCGGACACGGCGGTCGTTTACCTCGAAGGGGTGACGAGCGATCTCTACCTCGAGAAGGAGGCCGAAGTCCGTCGCTATACCGGGCTGTACACACATCTCCAGGCATCAGCGCTGAGCACGGCCGAGAGCCGGGCTCGGATCCGGGAGAAGACCAAGAAGGAGTTCAGCTCATGAAGCACACCGACACCGCGGCTCTGGCCTGGCGCAAGAGCAGCTACAGCGGCGCGAACGGCAACTGCGTCGAGGTCGCGGTCCCCGGACCCGAGGCGATCGCCGTACGCGACTCCAAGGACCCGCAGGGCCCCGCGCTGTCCTTCTCGGCGGACGCCTGGGCCGCCTTCGTCGCCGCGGTGAACGCCGGCGAGATCCACGCCTGAAGCAGGCCCGCTCGTCCAGGGGGAACTGACAGGACGTCAACGCCCGTGCGGGTTCGCGGAGTCGGCGGTCCCACGCCGGAATTCGGCCGCGACCCGTGCGGGCTCTCCTCTACCCTCAGCGGCATGAGCACTCCGCCGACGCCGCTGACCAGCCTCTTCGACGCTCTCGCCGCCGACGCGATACGCGACCCGGCCACCCTGCGGGAGCACTACGCCGCCCCGAGCGAGGCGGCGGTCCGCAAGCAGCTCGACCGGCTCACCGAGCAGACCAGGCGACTGGTCGGCTGCGCCTCCCTGGTCCTGGTGGCCACCTCGGACTCCGCCGGACGCTGCGACGTCTCCCCGCGTGGCGGCCCGGCCGGCTTCGTCTCCGTCCTCGACGAGCGGACGCTCGCGATCCCGGACGCCACGGGCAACAAGCGGCTCGACACGGTCCACAACATCCTGGAGAACGGCCGCGCCGGACTCCTCTTCATCGTTCCGGGCCGGACCACGACGCTGCGCGTCAACGGCCGCGCGTGCGTGACGGCGAAACCGGAACTGCTGCGCGGGCTGACCGCGGTGGGCAAGCCCCCGGTGACCGCGCTCGTGGTGGAGATCGAGGAGGTGTACCCGCACTGCCCCAAGTCCCTGATGCGGAGCGGGGCCTGGCAGCCGGAGCGGTGGCTCGCGGCGGACGCCCAGCCGAGCTCCGCGGAGGTGACCCTGGCCCAACTGAACCTGCCGGGTCTGACGTTGGCGGACGTCCTCCAGGCGGAGGAGGAGAGCCTGAAGCACCGCTACGAGTGACTTGCGGCCCTTCAGGGGCGCGAGGTTCCCCCACCCTCCCCCCAGCCTTCGGCCGGGCGGCGGGAGGCGCCCCCGCCGCGAGTGACACACCGCCCGGGGAGGTCGGGCCCGATCAAGGGGTCGAACCTCCCGGGGTGATGGGCTGGTCGCGCAGTTCCTCGCGCCCCTGAGGGGGGCCCGCAAGGGGCAGGAGCTGGGGCAGGTGGCCGTCGGAGGCCAGGGCGGCGGCGCGGCGTTCGGGGGGCACTGCGGCGTAGAGCGTGGTGCGTTGGGCCGCCGGGCGGCCCGCCGCCGAGGCGATCGCCTCGAGGTCGCGGATGGAGCGGTAGCTCCCGTACGCGCTGCCCGCCATGCGGGAGATGGTCTCCTCCATGAGCGTGCCGCCGAGGTCGTTCGCCCCCGAGCGCAGCATCTCCGCCGCGCCCTCCGGGCCGAGCTTGACCCAGCTGGTCTGGATGTTGGGGATCCGCCCGTGCAGCAGCAGCCGCGCCATCGCCGTCACCGCGCGGTTGTCCCGCATGGTGGGGCCGGGGCGGGAGATGCCCGCGAGGTACACCGGGGCGTTGGTGTGCACGAAGGGCAGGGTGACGAACTCCGTGAAGCCGCCGGTGCGTTCCTGGATGTCCGCGAGCAGCCGCAGGTGTCCCAGCCAGTGCCGGGGCTGGTCCACGTGGCCGTACATCATCGTCGAGGACGAGCGGATGCCCAGCTCGTGCGCCGTCGTGACGACGTCCACCCAGGTCGCCGCCGGCAGCTTGCCCTTGGTGAGGATCCAGCGGACCTCGTCGTCGAGGATCTCCGCCGCCGTGCCCGGGATGCTGTCGAGTCCGGCCTCCTTCGCCTGCTGCAGCCAGTCCCTGACGGACAGCCCGGTCCGCGAGGCGCCGTTGACGACCTCCATCGGCGAGAAGGCGTGCACGTGGATCCCCGGGACCCTCCGCTTCACCTCCCGGGCGATGTCGAAGTAGGCCGTGCCGGGCAGGTCGGGGTGGATGCCGCCCTGCATGCAGACCTCGGTGGCGCCCACCTGCCAGGCCTGTTCGGCCCGGTCGGCCACCTGCTCCAGCGACAGGGTGTAGGCGTCGGCGTCGGTGCGCCGCTGGGCGAAGGCGCAGAAGCGGCAGCCGGTGTAGCAGACGTTGGTGAAGTTGATGTTCCGGGTGACGCAGTAGGTGACCGTCTCCCCCACCGTGTCCCGCCGCACGGCGTCGGCGATCGCGCACAGCGCGTCGAGGGCGGGGCCGTCCGCCTCGAAGAGGGCGAGGGCTTGAGCGTCCGTCAGTTTCCGCGGGTCGTCCGCGGCCACGGACAGCGCGTCCCTGAGCTCCCCCTCCAGCCGTTCCACCGGGGCCGTCCGCGCGGCCTCGGCAGCCTCGGCGAGGGCGCCCCAGTCGCCGTAGACGTCCTCGAAGTCGGCGCGCCGGTCGCCGGTCCGGCCGACCGTGTCGATCTCGCGGTGCAGTTCGGTGCGGCCGCTCGGGTGGAACACCTCCTCGGGCTCCTGCCAGGGGAGGCCGACCGGGCGGGCGTCCTCGCGGGCCAAGCCGGTCTCCGGGTCGGCCAGGGCGCGGACGTGGGGCAGCAGCCGGGGGTCGAGCCAGGGCTCGCCCTGGCGGACGTACTCCGGGTAGACCGTCAGCCGCTCGCGGAGGGCGAACCCGGCGGCCGCGGTGCGCGCGGAGAGTCGCTCGATCTCTGGCCAGGGCCGCTCCGGGTTGACGTGGTCCGGGGTCAGCGGGGAGACGCCGCCCCAGTCGTCGATGCCCGCGTCCACGATCAGCCGGTACTGCCCGTCCACGAGGTTCGGCGGAGCCTGGATCCGGGCGGAGGGGCCGAGCACGACGCGGGCGACGGCGATGGCGGCGGCCAGCTCCTCCAGGTCCGCGTCCGGCACGGCGCGCATCGCGGTGTCCGGCTTCGCCCGGAAGTTCTGGACGATGACCTCCTGCAGCCCGTGGTACTGCCGGGCCACCCGGCGCAGGGCGAACAGCGCGTCGGCGCGTTCCTCGTAGGTCTCGCCGATGCCGATGAGGACGCCGCTGGTGAACGGGACGGAGGAGCGGCCGGCGTCCTCCAGCACCCGGAGCCGGACCGCCGGCTCCTTGTCCGGGGAGCCGTGGTGGGGGCCGCCTGGCTCCGACCACAGGCGTACGGCGGTGGTCTCCAGCATCATCCCCATGGAGGGGGCCACCGGCTTGAGCCGCTGGAAGTCGGTCCAGGAGAGGACTCCGGGGTTGAGGTGGGGCAGCAGCCCGGTCTCCTCCAGGACCCGCACCGACATGGCGCGGACGTAGGCGAGGGTGTCGTCGTAGCCGTGCGCGTCCAGCCAGGCACGGGCCTCCGGCCAGCGGTCCTCCGGACGGTCCCCGAGCGTGAACAGGGCCTCCTTGCAGCCCAGGGCGGCGCCCTGGCGGGCGATCTCCAGCACCTCGTCAGGGGAGAGGAACATGCCCTGCCCCGCGGCCCGCAGCCTGCCCGGCACGGTGACGAAGGTGCAGTAGTGGCAGCGGTCCCGGCACAGCCGGGTGAGCGGGACGAACACCTTCTTCGAGTAGGTGATCACCCCCGGCCGCCCGGCGGCCTCCAGGCCGGCGTCGCGCAGCCGTGCGGCCACCGCGCAGAGCCGGCCCAGGTCACCGCCTCTGGCCTGCAGCAGCACCGCCGCCTCGGCGAGGTCCAGGGCCGCCCCGGTCTCGGCCCGGTGCAGGGCCCGGCGCATGGCGGTGGCGGTGGGCTGCGGCTGCTTGCTCATGCAACGAACCCTAACCGCAGCCACCGGCGCAGACCCTGACAACCCCTCAGGGTTCGTGTGCTCCGTGAGGTGTACCCGTAGTTGCACCGTGCGGCCGACGCGGGAAGACGTCTGTACGACGTTCAATGGAACAGTCAGAGGAGTCGCGCAAGCGGCGTTGCAGGAAGAAGCAGGGCCGGGAGGGACCACATGTCGAACACCACCGAGACGCCGACGCCGGACACCGGACGCAAGGTCCGGCGCCGCCGGATACTGACGGCCGCGGGCGCCGTGGTCGTGATCGGCGGCCTGGCCGCGGGCGTCCCCGCGCTGGCCGCCGGTCCCGATCTGCCGTCGCTGACGGCGCAGCAGCTGCTGGAGAAGGCGCTCCAGTCGGACGTGCAGACGTTCTCCGGCACCGTGAAGACCAGCGTCGACCTCGGCCTCCCGTCGCAGGCGCTGAGCGCGCTGCCTTCCGCCGCCGCCAGCGCCGCCAAGCGCGGCGGCAGCCAGGCGGACCAGCAGGGCGCGGCCCAGGCGCAGCAGGCGCTGCTGGCGCTGCTGACGGGTCCGCAGTCGGTGTCGGTGGCCGTGGACGGGCACGAGCGTCAGCGGGTCAGCACGACGGTCTCCGGCGACACCGTCGACCTGATCCACAACGGCACCCAGGCCTGGGCCTACGACAGCAAGCAGAACAGCGTGCTGCACCTGACCGGGCTCAGGACCGGGCAGCAGAGCGACGCGCAGAAGCAGCTGACCACGCCGCAGCAGGCGGCGGCCCAGGTGCTCAAGCAGCTGGGCCAGTACTCCGACGTCTCGGTGTCGGGGACCTCGAAGGTGGCCGGCCGCTCGGTCTACGAGCTGATCGTCCGTCCCAAGGGGAACGGCTCGACCATCGGCGACGTGCGCATCGGCATCGACAGCGGCACCGGGATGCCGCTGGAGGTGAAGGTCAACCCCGCGGACGGCAGCGACCCGATCGCGGACGTCCGCTTCAGCAGCATCTCCTTCTCGGCGCCGGCGCCGGGCACCTTCGACTACACCGCCCCGGCGGGCGCGAAGGTGACGACGCGTCAGGCCCCGGCGGACAAGCCCGGCACCGACCGCAGGCCCGGCGCCGCTAAGAAGGTCCCCGGCCCCACGCTGAAGCAGCAGAACGACACCACGGTGCTCGGCAGCGGCTGGACGACGGTGGTGAAGTGGGCGCCGCAGTCGGGCGCGGCGGGCAAGAACGACACGAGCGCGCTGTCGCTGGTGAAGTCCTTCGGCAAGGCGGTCCCCGGCGGCACCCTGGTCTCCACCAAGGTCGTCAATGTGCTGGTGACCGACCAGGGCACGGTCTACGCGGGCGCGGTCACCCCGGCGTTCCTGGAGAACCTGGCGAAGTAGCCGGGCCTGCCGCCAACCGACGTTCCGGGCGGCGGAGTTGCACCCCTGAGTGGGGTGTCAGCTCCGCCGCCCGGCGCCGTCTCGCGGGCCTGTCTCGCCTGGTGGCAAGGCACTTGACGTGCCGCCGATGCGACTGTCAGATGTGGCTCCAACACATTGCGCGTGACACGGGTTGCCCCTGTGCCGGATTGGGCGCGGCGCCGGGGCGCGGCCTGCTGCTGCCCTCGTGCGGGGGGCGGCGGAGCGCAACGCCGTACGGGGTCGACAGGAGTATCCATCCATGACACTGAGCCGCCGCGCCTTCCTCGCCGCCTCCGGGGCGGCCGCAGCGGGGGGCGCGGGCCTGCTTCTCTCCGGCTGCGACAGTTCCGGTGGGAACCAGCCGAAACCGTCCACCCTGGAGGTCTTCTCCTGGTGGACCGCCGGCGGCGAGAAGGACGCGCTGGACTCCCTGGTCAACGAATTCCACCTGACGCACCCGGAGATCGCCTTCGACAACGCCGCGGTGGCCGGCGGCGCCGGAGCGGCCGCCAAGGCCGAGCTCGCCAAGCGGATGAAGGAGGGCAACCCGCCGGACACCTTCCAGGCGCAGGCGGGCGCGATGCTCGCCGACTACGTCGACGCGGACCAGCTGGAGGACCTCGGCTTCCTCTACGAGAGCCAGGGCTGGGAGAAGGTGTTCCACCCCACCGTGCTCCAGCTGATCAAGCGCAACGGCCGCTACTACTCGGTGCCGGTGGACATCCACCACATCAACGTCCTCTGGTCCAACGTCGCGGTCTGCAACCGCTACAGGGCCGACCTGGAGCCCGCCGACCCCGCCGCGTTCATCGCCTCGCTCAAGCGGGTGCGCCAGGGCAACCAGGTGACGCCGCTGGCCATCGGCCTGACGCCGGATCAGAACTGGCAGGTCAAGCACCTGATGGAGACCCTGCTGGTGGCCCACCTGCAGGCCGACGACTGGGCCGCGCTGTGGCGTCCGGGCAACGGCTGGGAGGACAGCCGGGTGACCGACGCCCTGCACGACCTGAGCCAGATCCTGGACCTGGTCCCGGCCGGTTCCGCGTACACCTGGGACGAGGCCTGCGCCCTGGTGGCCCAGGGCAAGGCGGCCTACCAGGTGATGGGCGACTGGACCGAGGCCAAGTTCACCGTCGACTTCCAGCTGCAGCCGAAGCGCCAGTACCACTGGGCGGCGACGCCGGGCACCAAGGGCCTGTTCGTCTTCGCCTCGGACTGCTTCACCCTCCCCAAGGGGGCCAAGCACCGGGACGCCACGGTGGACTGGCTGACCGAGTGCGGCAGCCAGCGCGGCCAGGACTCCTTCACCACGGTCAAGGGCGCGATCCCGCCCCGCGCGAAGTTCGACGCCGACGAGGTGACCCTGTTCGACACCTACTCCCGATGGTCGATGCAGGAGTGGGGGAAGGACCGGGTGGTCGGCTCGCTCACCCACGGCGTCGTCGCCTCGGCCGCGTGGAACTCCGCCATCGACGCCGCGATCACCGCCTTCGTCGCCGGCCAGGACGTCGCCCAGCTGCAGGGCGCGCTGGCCAAGGCGGCCAAAGCGCACGCGAAGTAACGATTCGTCAGGAAGCCTCCGGGGAGGCCGTCAGGGCGCGGCCTCCTCGGCGGGCACCGCCGCCACCGCCATGGCGGGTCCAGAAACGGGCACGGCGCGGCGGGACTGGCGCAGCCCGTCCAGGGTCAGCAGCACCAGGGCCGCCCACACCAGGGCGAAGCCGATCCAGCGCGCCGCCGGCATCCGCTCGTGGAAGACCGCCACGCCGAGCAGGAACTGGAAGACCGGAGCCAGGTACTGCAGCAGGCCCATCGTCGTCAGCGGCACCCGGACCGCGGCGGCGCCGAAGGCCACCAGCGGCACGGCGGTGACCGGACCGCACAGGGCCAGCAGCAGCCCGTGCCCGGTGCCGTGCCCGGTGAAGGTGCCCCCGCCGGTCGCCAGCAGGTAGACCACCGCGGGCAGCGCCAGGAACAGGGTCTCGACCGCGAAGCCCTCCAGACCGCCGAGTCCGACCTGCTTCTTGATCAGCCCGTAGACGGCGAAGCTGAAGGCCAGCGTGAGGGCGATCCACGGCAGCCGCCCGTAGCCGACGGCCAGCACCACCACGGCCGCCAGGCCGACGCCCACGGCGGCCCACTGCGGGCGGCGCAGCCGCTCGCCCAGCAGCAGCACGCCGAAGGCGATGGTGACCAGCGGGTTGATGAAGTACCCGAGCGAGGTCTCCACGACATGGCCGGAGTTGACGCCCCAGATGTAGACGCCCCAGTTCACCGAGACGACCGCGGCGGCGCCGCCGCAGAGCAGCAGCCGCCGCGGTTCGCGCAGCAGTTCCCGCGCCCAGCCCCAGCCGATGCGTCCGGCCGTCAGCAGCAGCAGCGCGGCGGGCAGTGACCAGGCCATCCGGTTGGCCAGGATCTCCACCGGCTTGGCGGGTTCCAGCAGCGGCCAGTACAGCGGGAAGAAGCCCCACATCGCGTACGCGGCCACTCCGTAGGCAAGTCCCTCACGCTGCTGCTTCATGCCCTGGAAGGTACCGACCGCAGCCCGTCGCTGTCATGCCCCATATCGCACTACGGTCATGATGGCTCAGCCGTCGATCTTCTCCAGCCGCAGCCCGGCCGCCTCGGCCTCCTCGAGTTCCTCGCCGGCCTCCACGACGTCGAACGGCACGATCGTCGCCACCACGTTCGGCAGCCGGCCGACCGCGCGGGCGATGGTGTCCGCGGTGCGGCGGTGCAGCAGCCGGCCGAGGACCGGGGAGTAGTTGCGCTCCGGGATCAGCAGCGTGATCTGCGAGGGGTCGTTCTCGCCCGTCCGGGCGATCAGCTCCAGCAGCGAGCGGACGATGCGCCGGTCCGGGCAGGCGACGATCTCCAGCGGCAGGTCGACCACCTCCGTGCGCTCCCACTGGCGGCGCAGCCGGTCCGCCTCCGCCTCGTCGATCATGAAGTGGACGGCGCGGATCTCGGCCGGGCGCAGCGAGCGGGCGTAGCCGATGGCCTTGAGCACGGCCAGGTCGACCCGGTCCACCAGGATGTACATGATCTGGCGGCGGTAGCGCGGCCGGGTCGCCGAGACGGGCGCGGTGGCCAGGGCCGCGGCCTCCTCGCGGTAGCGCTGGTTGACCTTGATCAGCGACCAGACGCCGATCGGGAAGACCACGACGACGACCCAGGCGCCCTCGGTGAACTTGGTGACCGCGAAGATCAGCGCGACGAGCAGGGAGACCGCGGCGGCGGCCGCGTTGATGGCGATCTTCAGCCCGCGCTTCGGCTCGCGGCGCACCCAGTGATGCTTCGTCAGACCGGCACCGGCCATGGTGAACCCGGTGAAGACGCCGATGGCGTAGAGGCCGACCAGGGCGTTCAGGCTGCCGTCGGTGGCGATCAGCAGCAGCAGCGAGATCACGGTCAGCACGACGATGCCGCTGGAGAAGGCGAGCCGGTGGCCGCGCTTGGTCAACTGCCGGGGCAGGAAGGAGTCCTCGGCGACGAAGCTGGCGAGGAAGGGGAAGCCGTTGAAGGAGGTGTTGGCCCCGGTGTAGAGGATCAGCGCGGTCGACAGCTGCACGAAGACCAGCCCGGCGGTGCCGAACCAGCTGCTGCCGAAGGCCCAACTGGCCTCCTGCGAGACCACGGTGGGGGTGCCGCCGGTGAAGGGCATGGCGTGGGTGATGTGCGCCAGCAGGGAGACGCCGAGCACGCCGGTGCCGAGGATGCAGGACATCGTCACCATGGTCCGGCGGGCGTTCGGGCCCTGCGGGTTGCGGAAGGCGCTGACGCCGTTGGAGATGGCCTCCAGACCGGTCAGCGAGGAGCCGCCGTTGGCGAAGGCACGCAGCAGGATCAGCACGGTGGCGCCGTAGAAGAAGCCGTCGGTGTGCGTGCCCAGGTGCACCATGCCCGGCTGGTGCGGGTCGATCTGGGTGTGGTCGCCGGCCAGGAAGCGGACCAGGCCGACGACGATCAGCAGGCCCATGGCGCCCATGAACAGGTAGGCGGGCAGGGCGAAGGCCCGCCCGGCCTCGCGGATGCCGCGCAGGTTGCCCCAGCAGAGGAGGAGCACGACGGCCACGGTGAGCCACAGCTTGTTGGCGTCGAGCAGGCTGAAGTCCTGCTTGCTCCAGAGCAGATGGACCAGCGACACCAACGCGTCCGTCCCGGCGGCCGCCTGGACGGCGACCGTGACGATGTAGTCGATCAGCAGCGCGACGGCCGCGATCTGCGCCACCCGCGGCCCGAAGTTCTCCCGCGCCACGACGTAGGAGCCCCCGGCCCGGGTGTAGGCCATGACGACCTCCCGGTAGGAGAGGGTCAGCAGCACGAGGACACAGAGGATGGCCAGCGTGAGCGGGATGAGCGCGGTGAACGCGGCGAGGCCGATGAAGGGGACCAGCACCACGAGCATCTGCTCGGATCCGTACGCCATGGAGGAGATGCAGTCGGAGGCGAGCACGCCCAGGGCGATCGGGTTGGAGAGCTTCTCGTGGCTCAACTGCTCGGTGACGAGGGGCTTTCCGAGGAGACGTTTCTTCATCCGGTAGCCGAGGCTCTCCGGAAGGATGGTGGGCATGACGGGGGTCCGATCGGGGCGAGGTGGTAAGCCAGCTCATGGATACCGCCACGCCTTACGGCAATTCGGACTTGTCACACAAACCGGGCGCGATCTTAGCGCGTCCCTAACGGCCGGGAGCATGGGTGAAGGAGACGTTGAGCCGCGAGGCGGAGGAGGCGTACCTGGCCGTCTGCGCACGGGGCGGACGGCTCCCACCCGAGGAGGCCGACCCGGAGCTGCCGCACCTGCGCGAGCTGATCGCCTACGGCTTGCTGACCCACGCGAGCGGCGCCTTCGACGACCCTCGGGCACTGATCGCCGTCGATCCCAGACACGCCCAGATCCGGTGGGGCGACGCTCTCTATCGGCAGGCGCTGGACGCTCTCTCCGCGGCCGAACGGGTGTCCCGGACGGCCGAGCGGCTGGCAGGGGCCTTCCAGAAGTTCAGCCTGCCAGGGCTGCAGGGCGCCGAGGGGGTGGAGCTGCTGCGTGACCCGGCTCAGATCAACGCGCAGGTGAGTCGGCTGCTGGCCAGTTGCACACGGCAGGCACTGTTGGCCCAGCCGGGGGGTGCGCGTCCGCGCGACGGCCTGGAAGCGGCCCTCGCTCAGGACACCGAGGTCATCAAGCGCGGCGTGGACTGGCGGACCCTCTACCAGACTCCCGCCCGCCATGACCCGGGCACCCGGGCATACATCAACGCGATCACGGCCGCGGGGGCCCAGGTCCGCACCACGGACCACCTCTGGAGTCGCACCTTCGTCATCGACAACACCGCCCTCCTGGCGGTACCCGCCGACACATCCGGAGCCGTCCCCTCGGCGGCTCTGGTGACGTCATGGCCGGTCGTCACCTATGTGCGCAACCTCTTCCTGCACACATGGGACCTGGCTGAGCCGATGGACCGGCCCTCCGGCCGCGAGATCACGGACGGCACCCGGCGGGCCATCGTCACCCTCCTCCGGGAGGGGCTGGAGCAGGGGCAGATCGCGCGGCGGCTCGGGATCACCAGCCGGACCTGCAACGCGCACATCTCCGCGCTCAAGAAGGAGTACGGCGTGAGCACCCTCTTCCAGCTGGGGGCCGCGCTCGCCGCCGCTCACTGAGCTTCGTCTGTCGGAAGCTTCGCCAAGACGAAGGCCGGGCCCCTTGCCTCAGAGGCAAGGGGCAGGAAACGTAGGGGTCATCGACGGCATATGCCCGGCCGCGGTGACCAGCGACCGCCGCGGCCGGGGCAGATGCGAGAGGCCGGGCTCAGCCCACGACCCAGGTGTCCCCGCCTGCGAGCAGCCTGGACAGGTCGCCCGCGCCCTGGCGCTGGACCGCGAGGTCCAACTGCTCGGTCATCAGCCGGTCGTAGGCCGGGCGGCGTACGTCCCGCAGGACGCCGATCGGGGTGTGGTGGAGGGTGTCCGGGTCGGCCAGCCGGGTCAGGGCGAAGGCCGTCGTCGGGTCGGCCGCGTGGGCGTCGTGGACCAGGACCCGGTCCTCGTTCCGCTCCGTGACCGCGTCGACGAACAGCGTGCCGTCCTCCGCCCGGAACACGCCCTGGTCGCCCGCGAAGCGGATCGGCTCGCCGTGCTGCAGCGGGATCAGCGCCCGGTCCCGCGTGCTCGGGTCCTTCAGGGCGTCGAACGCGCCGTCGTTGAAGATGTTGCAGTTCTGGTAGATCTCCACCAGCGCCGAGCCCTCGTGCTCAGCCGCCGCCCGCAGCACCGACTGCAGGTGCTTGCGGTCCGAGTCGATCGTGCGCGCCACGAAGGACGCCTCCGCGCCGATCGCCAGCGAGAGCGGGTTGAACGGCGCGTCCAGCGACCCCATCGGCGTGGACTTGGTGATCTTGCCGACCTCGCTGGTCGGCGAGTACTGACCCTTCGTCAACCCGTAGATGCGGTTGTTGAACAGCAGGATCTTCAGGTTCACGTTCCGCCGCAGCGCGTGGATCAGGTGGTTGCCGCCGATCGAGAGCGCGTCGCCGTCACCCGTGACCACCCAGACGCTCAGCTCCGGCCGCGACGACGCGAGGCCGGTCGCGATCGCCGGGGCGCGGCCGTGGATGGAGTGCATCCCGTAGGTGTTGAGGTAGTACGGGAACCGGGACGAGCAGCCGATGCCCGAGACGAAGACGATGTCCTCGCGCGGGATGCCCAGCTCCGGCAGGAAGGACTGCACCGCGGCCAGGATGGCGTAGTCGCCGCAGCCCGGGCACCAGCGCACCTCCTGGTCGGACTTGAAGTCCTTGGTGGTGAGCGTGAGTTCAGTGGCCACCGGTCAGCTCCTTCAGCTCCTCCGTGAGGGCGGTCGCCAACTGCTCCGCCTTGAACGGCATCCCGCTCACCTGGGTGAACGAGCGCGCGTCCACCAGGTACTTCGCCCGCAGCAGCAGGGCGAGCTGCCCCAGGTTCATCTCGGGGACCAGCACCCGCCGGTAGCGGCGCAGCACGTCGCCCAGGTTGGCCGGGAAGGGGTTGAGGTTGGTCAGGTGCGCCTGCGCCACCGCGCCACCCGCGGTGCGGACCCGGCGCACGCCGGCCGCGATCGGGCCGTAGGTGGAACCCCACCCCAGCACCAGCAGGTCGGCGTCGCCGCTCGGGTCGTCCACCTCCAGGTCCGGCACCGCGATGCCGTCGACCTTGGCCTGACGCAGCCTCACCATCCGGTCGTGGTTGGCCGGGTCGTAGGAGATGTTGCCGGTGCCGTCCTGCTTCTCGATGCCGCCGATGCGGTGCTCGAGGCCGGGCGTGCCGGGGACCGCCCAGGGCCGGGCCAGCGTCTCCTCGTCGCGCAGGTAGGGCCAGAAGGAGCCGTCCGGGCGGTTCGGCTCGGTGGCGAACTCGACCGGGATCGGCGTGAGTTCCTCCGGCTCGGGGATCCGCCAGGGCTCGGAGCCGTTGGCCAGGTAGCCGTCGGAGAGCAGGAAGACCGGGGTGCGGTAGGTGACCGCGATCCGCGCGGCCTCGACCGCCGCCTCGAAGCATCCGGCCGGGGTGGCCGGGGCGACGATCGGCACCGGGGCCTCTCCGTTGCGGCCGAACATGGCCTGCAGCAGGTCCGCCTGCTCGGTCTTGGTCGGCAGGCCGGTGGAGGGGCCGCCGCGCTGGATGTCGACGACGACCAGCGGCAGTTCGAGGGAGACGGCGAGACCGATCGTCTCGCTCTTGAGCGCGATGCCCGGCCCGGACGTCGTGGTGACGCCCAGCGCCCCGCCGAAGGCCGCGCCGAGGGCCGCCCCGATGCCGGCGATCTCGTCCTCGGCCTGGAAGGTCCGCACGCCGAAGTTCTTGTGCTTGGACAGCTCGTGCAGGATGTCCGAGGCCGGGGTGATCGGGTAGGAGCCGAGGAAGAGCGGCAGCCCGAGCCGCTGACCCGCCGTCACCAGGCCGTAGGCGAGCGCCAGGTTGCCGGAGATGTTCCGGTACCGGCCCGCCGGGAACGCGGCCGTGGCGGGGGCCACCTCGTAGGAGACCGCGAAGGACTCCGTGGTCTCGCCGTAGTTCCAGCCCGCCCGGAAGGCGGTCACGTTCGCCTCCGCCAGCTCCGGCTTCTTGGCGAACTTGGTCCGCAGGAACTTCTCCGTGCCCTCGGTGGGCCGGTGGTACATCCAGCTCAGCAGGCCGAGCGCGAACATGTTCTTGGCCCGCTCGGCGTCCTTCCGGGCCAGCCCGGAGTCCTTGAGCGCCTCCACGGTGAGCGTGGTCAGCGGCACCGAGTGGACGCGGTAGCCGGCCAGCGTCCCGTCGTCCAGCGGGTCGCGCTGGTAGCCGACCTTGGCCAGCGCGCGCTTGGTGAACTCGTCCGTGTTGACGATGATCTCCGCCCCGCGCGGGACGTCCCCCAGGTTCGCCTTGAGCGCGGCCGGGTTCATCGCGACCAGCACGTTGGGCGCGTCGCCGGGGGTCAGGATGTCGTGGTCCGCGAAGTGCAGCTGGAACGACGACACGCCCGGCAGCGTCCCGGCGGGGGCGCGGATCTCCGCGGGGAAGTTCGGCAGGGTGGACAGGTCGTTCCCGAACCCCGCGGTCTCCGAGGTGAACCGGTCGCCCGTGAGCTGCATGCCGTCACCGGAGTCGCCCGCGAAGCGGATGACCACCCGGTCGAGCCTTCTGACCTGCTTGCTCCCCGGGCTCCCCGAAGGTTCCCCGACTGCCGATCCCGTCTCCTCGACCCGACTGGTCACTGACGCTGGACCTCCTCGACACCATCCCTTGGTGCACCTTCTTGCATCCTATGACGGTGCCCAGACGCTGACGGGGAACTCACGAATCAGGCGTTGAGGTAGCTCAGGACGGCGAGAACGCGCCGGTGGCCGTCGCTGCCCCGGTCCAGCCCGAGCTTGAGGAAGATGTTGCCGACGTGCTTCTCCACGGCCCCGTCGGAGACCACCAGCTGCCGGGCGATGGCGGTGTTGCTGCGGCCCTCGGCCATCAGCCCCAGAACCTCCCGCTCGCGCGGGGTGAGCGCGGCCAGCGTGTCGTGCCTGCGGCTGCGGCCGAGCAGCTGCGCCACGACCTCCGGGTCGAGCGCGGTCCCGCCCTGCGCCACCCGGGTCACCGCGTCGGCGAACTCGCGGACGTCGGCGACGCGGTCCTTGAGCAGGTAGCCCACGCCGGAGGTGGAACCGGTGAGCAGCTCGGTGGCGTAGCGCTCCTCCACGTACTGGGAGAGGACCAGCGTGCCTACGGACGGGTGGGTGGCGCGGAGCGCGACACAGGCACGGATGCCCTCGTCGGTGTGGGTGGGGGGCATGCGCACGTCCGCGACGACGACATCGGGCAGAGCCCCTGTTCCGGCGAGTTCGTCCACGACGGAGAGCAGGGACTGCCCGTCCGCGACCGCGGCCACGACGTCCATCCCGCGGTCGCTGAGCAGTCGGGTCAGGCCTTCCCGCAGCAGGACGGAGTCCTCCGCGATCACCACACGCAACATGGGCTGAATGCTACGGGCCCCGCAGGGGGACCTTCAGGGGCGCGAGGATCCCCCACCCTCCCCAGCCTTCGGCCGGAGTGCCCCCACCGCGAGCAACACACCACCCACGGGGGTTCGACCCGCAGACGGGGCCGGACCTCCGCGAGTGGCGGGCTGGTCGCGCCCGCGGCGGAGCCGCACGTGTCTGCAGCCCCGCGCCCTGAAGGGCCCCTACGGGGCCCGGGGTTACATCGTGCGCAGGGCGACCGCGTCGCAGAGGCCTTCGAGAGCCGACCTCGCGGGGGTGGCCGGGAGGGCGGCCAGGAGAGTGCGGGCTTCCTCCGCGTAGCGGAGGGTGTCCTCCCGTGCCTGTGCCAGCGCCGGGTGACGGCGCATCAGCTCCAGCGCCTCCGCGTGCAGCGCGTCGTCCTCGATCGGGCCGGTGAGCAGCTCGCGCAGCCGCAGGTCCCCTGGGACGTCGGGGTCGGGCTCGCTCGCCTTCAGCAGCAGGACCGGGAGCGTCGGCACGCCCTCGCGCAGGTCCGTTCCGGGCTTCTTGCCGGAGACGTGGCTGTCGCTGGCGATGTCCAGGATGTCGTCGGCCAGTTGGAAGGCCAGGCCGATCCGCTCGCCGAACTCCTTGAGCAGCTCGATCACCCGCGGGTCGGCGCCCGCCATCAGCGCGCCGAGGTGGCAGGAGACGGCGATCAGCGAGCTCGTCTTGCCGCTGAGCACCTCGAGGTAGTGGCGCACCGGGTCCTCGTTGGGGCCGGGGCCGGCCGTCTCCATGATCTGGCCGGTTACCAGGCGCTCGAACGCCTCGGCCTGCAGCCGGACCGCCTCGGGGCCGAGGCCGGCCAGGATCTGGGAGGCGCGGGAGAAGATGAAGTCTCCGGTGAGGATGGCCACCGAGTTGTCCCAGCGGGCGTTCGCGGTGTCCGCGCCGCGCCGCATCTCGGCGTCGTCCATGACGTCGTCGTGGTACAGCGTGGCCAGGTGGGTGAGCTCCACGACGACCGCGGAGGGGACGATGCCCGGCGCGTTGGGGTCGCCGAACTGGGAGGCCAGCAGCACCAGCAGCGGGCGGAAGCGTTTGCCCCCTGCCTCGTTGAGGTGCTGGGCGGCCACCGTGATGAAAGGCACCGTGCTCTTGGTGGCCTCCGCGAGCGCCTCCTCGACAGCGGCCATGCCGACTCGGACCTCGGCCTCCAGTGCCTGGTCCTGCACGCTCAGCCCGAAGGGCCCGACGACGGTCACCGGGATGACTCCTGTCCTGTCGGTCTCGCGGCTCCTCGTCCCTGAAGCCGCTTGCCATCAAGGGCAGCGTATCCGGTCACGAGTGGATCACCGCGCCCACCCGGCCCGGCGAGGCCGCAGGTCAGACTGACCGGACGGCACACGAGCCCGCCTGGCCCATTCGAGCCATCGCCTGCCCCACCTGATCCGGCGTCAGGGGCGGGACGGGGAGCGGATGGGCCCGTTCGGCGCGGAAGGCGTCGAGCATCAGGTGCAGCGCACGGCGCCAGGCATCGGGGGCGATACCGGCGGTGGCCTCGCTGATCCGGCCGTGCGACCAGATGACGAAGGCCAGGTCCTCCGCCGTCACGTCGGACCGCATGCTGCCCTGCCGCTGGGCCCGCTCGACGATCTCGCAGCCGAGGTCGAAGATCCGGCTGCGGGAGGCCGCGAGGCAGGGCGAGAGCGGCAGGTGCACCGAGGCCAGCTCGTTGAACCCCCGGTCCTCCGCCTGGAGTTCACACATCGCCTCGGTGTAGCGGACGAAGCCCGCCCAGGCGTCGTCGAGGGCGGCGGCCTGTTCGGCGGCCGCCTGCCAGGCCTGGAGCTTGGCCGTGAAGAGCGCCTGCACCAGGTCGAGCCGGGTCGGGAAGTGCCGGTAGAGGGTGCCGATGGCCAGCCCCGCCCGCTTGGCCACCTGCTCCAGCGGAGCCTCCAGGCCGTACTCCGCGAAGAGGGTGGCGGCCGCCTCCAGCAGCGCGTCCCGGTTCCGCTGTGCGTCGCGGCGCAGCGGCTTGGTGCAGGACTCGTCGGCGTGGGTCTGCGGAGTGGCCATGGTTCGAGTCTACGAGCACCGCAAAGAAGCTGAGGCAGCCCTCATCTTTCTCTGCTACGGTGGACACACAAACCTGAGGGCAGTCTCACCTTATTGGAAGAGGGCACCACCATGACGACGCAGCAGCAGGCGGTCGAGGCCGCCGTCGGCACCTGGACGCTGGACGCCGACGCCAGCTCCATAGGTCTGCGGACCAAGAGCGTCTGGGGTCTGGTCAAGGTCACCGGCCGCTTCGGCGTGACCTCCGGCCACGGCACGGTCGCCCCGGACGGCACGGTGACGGGCGAGCTCGTGGTCGACGCCGCCTCGATCGACACGGCGAACGCGAAGCGGGACGAGCACTTGCGCTCCGCGCACTTCTTCGACACGGCCAACCACCCCGCCATCACCTACCGGGTCAACGGCGTCACGCCCACGGGCAACGGCCTGTTCTCCGTCCGCGGCACGCTGACCGTCCGCGACACGACCGGCCCGCTGCCCTTCACCGCGACCGCGGAGGGCGTGGGCAGCGACGCCATCACGCTGACGGCGGAAGTGCCGGTGGACCGGCGGCAGTTCGGGGTCAGCTTCAACCAGCTCGGGATGATGGCCAACGACAACGTCCTGACGGTGACGGCCGTCTTCCGGCGGGCCTGAGCCCGTCAGAGGGGCTGGGAGCCCCCCCGCCCGCAGGGGCGCGAGGATCCCCGCCCTGCGGGCGGGAGGGGCCCCAGCGCGAGCGGCCCACCACCCGCGGAGGTCCGGCCGGCAATCGGGGCCGGACCCCGGGGGTGTGGGCTGCTCGCGCGGTTCCTCGCGCCCGCAGGGCGGGGGATCCTCGCGCCCCTGACGGGGTTGCTCAGTGGGCGAACAGTGCGGCCTGGTTGGCCAGATGCAGGAAGTACTGGGGCAGGATCCCCAGCACCACCGTGACCACCACGCCGAGCGCGATCGCCGTCGCCGTGAACGCGCTCGGGACCGCCACCGTGGGGCCGTCCGGGCGGGGGTCGGAGAAGAACATCAGGACGATGACCCGGATGTAGAAGAACGCCGCCACCGCCGAGCTCAGCACACCCACGATCACCAGCGGCGTCGCCCCGCTGCCCGCCGCCGCCTGGAAGACGGCGAACTTGCCGGAGAAGCCCGACGTCAGCGGGATGCCCGCGAAGGCCAGCAGGAAGAGTGCGAACACCGCCGCCACCAGCGGCGACCGCCGGCCGAGGCCGGCCCAGCGGGACAGGTGGGTGGCCTCGCCGTCCGCGTCCCGCACCAGCGTCACCACCGCGAAGGCGCCCAGCGTGACGAACGAGTACGCCGCCAGGTAGAACAGCACCGCCGACAGGCCCGCCCTGTCGATCGCGATCACGCCGGTGAGGATGAACCCCGCGTGGGCGATGGACGAGTAGGCCAGCAGCCGCTTCACGTCCGTCTGCGTCACCGCGATGATCGCGCCGGCCACCATCGTCAGAATCGCCACGCCCCACAGCACCGGGCGGAAGTCCCAACTCAGGCCCGGGAAGGCCACGTAGACCAGTCGCAGCAGCGCGCCGAACGCGGCCACCTTCGTCGCCGCCGCCATGAAGCCGGTGACCGGTGTCGGCGCGCCCTGGTAGACGTCCGGGGTCCACGCGTGGAACGGCACCGCGCCGACCTTGAAGAGCAGGCCGACGCCCAGCATGGCCAGGCCGATCAACAGCAGCGCGTCGTTGGCCGTGGTGTCGGCCAGGGCCGGGGTCAGCGGGGCCTTGCCGGAGACCACGTCCGCGATGCCCGACAGCGAGACCGTCCCGGCGTAGCCGTAGACCAGGGCCAGGCCGAACAGGAAGAAGGCCGAGGAGAACGCGCCCAGCAGGAAGTACTTGACCGCCGCCTCCTGCGACAGCAGCCGGCGCCGCCGGGCCAGCGCGCAGAGCAGGTACAGCGGCAGCGAGAAGACCTCCAGGGCCACGAACATCGTCAGCAGGTCGGCCGCCGCCGGGAAGAGCAGCATGCCGGCCACCGCGAACAGCGTCAGCGGGTAGACCTCGGTGGTCTCGTGTCCGGCGCTGGCGGCCCGCTTCTCGTAGTCGCTGCCGGGGACCGCGGCCGCCTCCGGGGCGAAGGCGTCGACCGGCGCGCCCGCGGAGGAGCGGGGCTCCAACCGCCGCTCCGCGAACGAGAGTACGGAGACGACGGCCACCAGCAGGATGACGCCCTGCAGGAACAGCGCGGGCCCGTCCACGGCCACGGAGCCCATCGCGCCGAGGTGCGCCTTGGTGCCGCCGTAGCCGGAGGCGGCCAGGACGACCACCGCGACGAAGGCCCCGACCAGGCCCAGCAGGGCCACGCCCACCTGGGCCGGGTACCGTCCCCGGCGGGGCACGAAGGCCTCGACCAGGACGGCCGCGAGGGCCGCGCCGAAGACCACCAGCATCGGCGACAGCTGCGCGTACTCGATGTGCGGCGCGGGGATGGTGCTCACTGCGGCGAGCGTGCTCACTGGTTGCCTCCCAGCGCGGTCGTGACGGGGTGGGCCGGCGCGGGATCGGTCTGGTGCACCTGGCTGAGCGTGTGCCGCACGCTCGGGTTGACGATGTCCGCGATCGGCTTGGGGTAGACGCCCAGCGCCAGCAGCAGCGCCAACAGCGGGGCGACGACGACGAGTTCACGGGCCCTCAGATCCCGGACGGCCTCGTTGCCGGGCTTGACCGGGCCGGTCATCGTGCGCTGGTAGAGCAGCAGCGTGTAGAGCGCCGCGAGCACGATGCCGGTGGTGGCCGCGATGCCGAGCGCCGGGTTACGGGTGAAGGTGCCGACCAGGACCAGGAACTCGCTGACGAAGGGGCCGAGGCCCGGCAACGACAGGATGGCCAGTCCGCCGACCAGGAAGGTGCCGGCCAGGATCGGCGCGGTCTTCTGCACCCCCCCGTAGTCGGCGATGAGCCGGCTGCCGCGACGCGACATCAGGAAGCCCGCCACCAGCAGCCAGGCCGCCGTCGAGACGCCGTGGTTGACCATGTAGAGGGCAGCGCCGGACTGGCCCTGGGTGGTCAGCGCGAAGATGCCCAGGATGATGAAGCCGAAGTGCGACAGCGAGGCGTAGGCCACCAGGCGCTTGATGTCCTTCTGGCCCACCGCCAGCAGCGCGCCGTAGACGATGCCGATGACCGACAGCACCATGATCGCGGGCGCGAAGGTCTTCGACGCGTCCGGGAACAGCTGCAGGCAGAAGCGGAGCATCGCGAAGGTACCGACCTTGTCGACCACCGCCGTGATCAGCACCGCCACTCCGGCGGTGGACTCGCCCATGGCGTTGGGGAGCCAGGTGTGCAGCGGCCACAGCGGGGCCTTCACCGCGAAGGCGAACATGAACCCGAGGAACAGCGCGTTCTCCGCGATGCCACTGAAGTGCAGCTTGCCGGAGGCCAGTTGGCCGGTGATGGTGGGCAGGTCGAAGGTGTGGGTGATGGTGTAGAGGCCGATCACGGCCGCCAGCATCACCAGTCCGCCGAGCAGGTTGTAGAGCAGGAACTTGACCGCCGCGTAGGAGCGCTGCTTCGCGTCCTCCCCCGCCGTCCGGTCGCCGAAGCCGCCGATGAGGAAGTACATCGGGATGAGCATGGCCTCGAAGAAGACGTAGAACAGGAAGACGTCGGTGGCCTCGAAGGAGAGGACGACCATCGCCTCGACCGCCAGGATCAGGGCGAAGAAGCCCTGGGTGCGGCGGCTGCGCTCGAAGGTGCCGGTGTCGTCCGCCACGGGGTCGGCGTCGTGCCAGGAGGCCAGCATGACGATGGGCACGAGCACCGCCGTCAGCAGGATCAGCACGGTGGCGATCCCGTCGACGCCGAGCGAGTAGCCGATGCCGAAGGCCGGGATCCAGCTCTGATGCTCCGTCAACTGGAACGGGGCGCTGCCGGGTTGGAAGCGGGCCGCGACGACGCAGGCCAGGACCAGCACACCGGCTGCGAAGGCGAGCGGAATCGCCTTGTTGCGGTCCCGGCGCCGCGCGTCGGTCGCCGCCGGCAGCGCGGCGGTGAGGACCGCGCCGACGGCCGGCAGTGCGGCCGTCACTGTGAGCAGGGGGAAGGCGCTCATGAGACCGTCCTCATCAGGAGCGTGGTGGCGACCAGGACCAGGGCGCCGGCGAACATGCTGAGCGCGTAGGAGCGGACGTAGCCGTTCTGCAGGCGGCGGACCCGGCCGCTGGTACCGCCCACGAGCGCGGCGATGCCGTTGACCAGGCCGTCCAGGCCCTTGTTCTCCAGGTAGACCAGGGCCCGGGTCAGGTGGGTGCCGCCGCCGACCAGGACCACGTGGTTGAAGTCGTCCTGGAGCAGGTCGCGCCGGGCGGCGCGGGTGAGCGCGGAGCCGAGCGGGGGGACGGCCGGGACCGGGCGGCGTCCGTACATCAGCCAGGCGAGGCCGACGCCGAGGACCATGACCACGAACGTCACCACGGTCACCGTGGTACCGCCGACCGGGGAGTGGCCCTCCTCCTGGCCGGTCACCGGGGCCAGCCACTTCACGAACGCGCTGTTCCACGAGAACAGCGCGCCCGCCAGCACCGAGCCGACGGCCAGCACGACCATCGGGACGCCCATCACGGACGGGGACTCGTGCGGGTGCGGCTCGTGGCCTTCCGCGTCCGGCTGCCAGCGCTTCTCACCGAAGAAGGTCATCAGCATCACGCGGGTCATGTAGAAAGCGGTGACCGCGGCGCCGATCAGAGCGGCGGTGCCGAGGATCCAGCCCTCGGTGCCGCCCTTGGAGAAGGCCGCCTCGATGATCTTGTCCTTGGAGAAGAAACCGGACAGTCCGGGGAAGCCGATGATGGCGAGGTAGCCGAGGCCGAAGGTGACGAAGGTCAGCGGCATGTACCTGCGCAGACCGCCGTACTTCCGCATGTCCACCTCGTCGTTCATGCCGTGCATGACCGATCCGGCGCCGAGGAAGAGCCCGGCCTTGAAGAAGCCGTGGGTGACCAGGTGCATGATCGCGAAGACGTAGCCGATCGGGCCCAGGCCCGCGGCCAGCACCATGTAGCCGATCTGCGACATGGTCGAACCGGCCAGCGCCTTCTTGATGTCGTCCTTGGCGCAACCGACGATCGCACCGAAGAGCAGCGTCACCGTGCCGACCACCACCGTGGCCAGCTGGGCGGTCGGCGCCAGGTTGAAGATGACCGAGGAGCGGGTGATCAGGTAGACGCCCGCGGTCACCATGGTGGCCGCGTGGATCAGGGCGGAGACCGGGGTGGGGCCCTCCATCGCGTCGCCCAGCCAGGACTGCAGCGGCACCTGGGCCGACTTGCCGCAGGCGCCGAGCAGCAGCATCAGCCCGATGCCGGTCAGCGTCGCCTGCGAGGCGGTGTGCGCGGAGGAGAAGACCGGACCGAAGTCGAAGCTGCCGAAGGTGGAGAACATCAGCATGATCGCGACGGACAGCCCGACGTCGCCGACGCGGTTGACGATGAAGGCCTTCTTCGCCGCCGTCGCCGCGCTCGGCTTGTGCTGCCAGAAGCCGATCAGCAGGTAGGATGCCAGGCCGACGCCCTCCCAACCCGCGTACAGCAGGAGGTAGTTGCCCGCCAGCACCAGCAGCAGCATGGCCGCCAGGAACAGGTTGAGGTAGCCGAAGAAGCGCCGCCGCCGCTCGTCGTGGGCCATGTAGCCCACCGAGTACAGGTGGATCAGCGAGCCGACGCCGGTGATCAGCAGGACGAAGGTCATCGACAGCTGGTCGAGCTGGAAGCTCACCTGGGCCTGGAAGCCCCCGGCCGGCACCCAGGTGAACAGGTGCTCGTACAGGGTCCGGTCGTCGCCGGCGCGGCCCAGCAGGTCGAAGAAGAGGGCGAGCCCGACGCCGAAGGAGGCGAAGGCCAGCAGCGTGCCCAGCCAGTGGCCGAAGGCGTCCAGCCTCCGGCCGCCGAGCAGCAGCACCGCGGCTCCCAGGAGCGGCAGTGCGACCAGGACGGGGATCAGTGATTGCACGGTCAGTCAGCCTCCGCCGCTACAGCTTCATGAGGTTGGTGTCGTCGACCGAGGCCGAGTGACGGGTGCGGAAGACGCTCACGATGACGGCCAGGCCGACGACCACCTCGGCCGCCGCGACCACCATCACGAAGAAGGCGATGATCTGCCCGTCCAGGTTGCCGTGCAGCCGGGAGAAGGTGACCAGGGCCAGGTTGGCGGCGTTGAGCATGAGCTCGACGCACATGAACAGCACGATGGCGTTGCGCCGGACCAGGACGCCGACGGCGCCGATGGTGAACAGGATCGCCGCCAGGTAGAGGTAGTTCGCCGGGTTCACTTCGAGACCTCCTCGCCCTTGCGGACCTCGACGTCCTTGCCGGACGGCCGCGGCTTCGGCGTCCGGCGGCCGAGTCTCCGGGCCGTGTTCGCCTCCAACTCGCCCATCCGGCGCAGCAGTCCGGTGCCGACCTCGCGCATCTGGCCGCGCGCCCGCAGCGTCGGGTTGACGCTGATCTCGGCGGGCGTGCCGTCCGGCAGCAGGCCGGGGACGTCCACGGCGTTGTGCCGGGCGTAGACGCCCGGCGCCGGGAGCGGGGTGACCTGCTGGCCCAACCGGACCCGCTGCTCGGCGAGTTCCCTCTGCGTCTGCCGGACCTCGGTGGCCTCCCGGTGGGTGAGCACCATCGCCCCGAGCGCGGCGGTGATCAGCAGCGCGCCGGTGACCTCGAAGGCCCAGACGTACTTGGTGAAGATCAGCTCGGCCAGGCCCTGGACGTTGCCGCCCTTGTTGGCCGCCGCCAGCCCGGTGAAGTGCCGAAGCTTGGCGTTGGCCAGTCCGGCCACCAGCAGGATGCCGAAGCCGAGGCCGCCGAGGACGGCGGAGATCCGCTGACCCTTCAGCGTCTCCTTGACGGAGTCCGCGGAGGTGACGCCGACCAGCATCACCACGAACAGGAAGAGCATCATGATCGCGCCGGTGTAGACGACGATCTGCACGATGCCGAGGAAGACCGCGCCCTGCGCCATGTAGCAGATGGCCAGCGCGACCATGGTGGCCGCCAGGCAGAGCGCGGAGTGCACGGCCTTGCGGCAGAGCACCATGCCCAGCGCCCCGCCGACCGCGATCACGGCCAGCACCCAGAACTGGACGGCCTCTCCGGTGGAGGTCATTCCGCCGCCACCTCCCCCTTGCTGACCGCGACCTGACGCTCGGTCCCCGGCGCGGCCTCAAGGATCCTGCCCTCGTAGTAGTCCTGCTCGGTGGCGCCGGGGTAGATCGCGTGCGGGCTGTCCACCATGCCCTCGGTCAGTCCGGCGAGGAGCTGCTCCTTGGTGAAGATGAGCGACTGCCTGGAACTGTCCGCGAGTTCGTACTCGTTGGTCATGGTGAGCGCCCGGGTCGGGCAGGCCTCGATGCAGAGTCCGCAGAGGATGCAGCGGGCGTAGTTGATCTGGTAGACGCGGCCGTAGCGCTCGCCTGGCGAGTAGCGCTCCTCGTCGGTGTTGTCGGCGCCCTCGACGTAGATGGCGTCGGCGGGGCAGGCCCAGGCGCACAGCTCGCAGCCGACGCACTTCTCCAGCCCGTCCGGGTGCCGGTTGAGCTGGTGGCGGCCGTGGAAGCGGGGTGCGGTGGGCTTCTTCTCCTCCGGGTACTGCTCGGTGAGCCGCTTCTTGAACATGGCCTTGAAGGTCACGCCGAAGCCTGCGGCGGGGCCCAAGATGTCAGGCATCGTCATCTCCCTTCGTGATGGCGGCGGTTGCGCTGGGCACCCGCGCCGAGCGGCGCGGCACCGGCGGCAGCTGCTGGCCTGGCAGCGGCGGGACCGGGAAGCCGCCCGCCATCGGATCGAACTCCTCGGCGGCCGGGGCAGGTTCGGCCTGCTTCTTCGGCCGCACCGCGTCCACCAGCAGCGAGAGCAGCAGCAGCGCGACGACCGCGCCGCCGATCCACAGGACGATCTGCGAGAAGTCCTTGCCCTCGTTGCGCAGCGCCCGGACCGTGGCGACCAGGACCAGCCACACCAGCGAGACCGGGATCAGCACCTTCCAGCCCAGCTTCATGAACTGGTCGTAGCGGAGCCGGGGCAGGGTGCCGCGCAGCCAGATGAAGACGAAGAGCAGCAGCTGGATCTTGACGACGATCCACACCATCGGCCACCAGCCGTGGTTGGCCCCCGCCCAGAAGGCGCTGATCGGCCAGGGCGCCCGCCAGCCGCCCAGGAACAGGGTGGAGGCGACGGCCGAGACGGTGACCATGTTGATGTACTCGGCCAGCATGAACATCGCGAACTTCAGCGAGGAGTACTCGGTGTTGAAGCCGCCGACCAGCTCGCCCTCGGCCTCCGGGAGGTCGAACGGCGCGCGGTTGGTCTCGCCGACCATCGACACCAGGTAGATCACGAAGCTGACCGGCAGCAGGCAGGCGAACCAGGTGTGCTGCTGCGCGTCCACGATCGCGGAGGTGGACATCGAGCCGGAGTAGATGAACACCGCCGCGAAGGACAGGCCCATCGCGATCTCGTAGGAGACCATCTGCGCCGCCGAGCGCAGGCCGCCCAGCAGCGGGTAGGTCGAGCCGGAGGCCCAGCCCGCCAGCACGATGCCGTAGATGCCGATGGAGGCCACGGCCAGGATGTAGAGCAGGCCCACCGGCAGGTCGGTCAGCTGCATCGTGGTCCGGGTTCCGAAGATCGAGATCTCGTGGTCGGCCGGCCCGAAGGGGATCACCGCGAAGGCCATGAAGGCGGGGATCGCGCAGATCACCGGGGCCAGCACGAAGACCACCTTGTCGGCCCCGGCGACCACCAGGTCCTCCTTGAGGGCCAGCTTCACGCCGTCGGCGAGGCTCTGCAGCATGCCCCAGGGGCCGTGCCGGTTGGGTCCGATGCGCAGCTGCATCCAGGCGACGACCTTGCGCTCCCAGACGATGGCCACCAGCACGGTGAGCACCAGGAAGGCGAAGCAGAACACCGCCTTCAGCAGCACCAGCCACCAGGGGTCCCGCCCGAAGAAGGACAGGTCCTCGGCGGCCAGCAGAACGGCTCCGTTCACAGCGCGTCCTCCTCACCGGCGGTCAGGCCGACGACCCGGCCGGCCGTCGCGCCCAGGGCCCGGTGGGCCCCGCCGGGCGTCGAGTTGAGGGGCAGCCAGACCACGCGGTCGGGCAGCTCCGGGGTGATCGCCAGCGGCAGGGTGACACTGCCGCGCGGGCCGGTGACGGTCAGCGGGCGACCCTCGGCCACGCCCACCTCGGCCGCGGTGGCCGGCGAGAGCCGGGCCACGGCCGGGTGCCGGGTGCCCGCCAGGGCCTCGTCACCGCGCTGCAGCACGCCCTGGTCGAGCAGCTGCCGCCAGCCGCCGAGCACCGCCTCGCCCGCGCCGGGACGGGGCAGCGGCAGAGCGACGGCGCTGGGGGCCTCGGCCCGGTCGCCCTGCCAGGCGCCGAGGGCGTCCAGCTCGCGCCGGGCGCTGACCACGTCGGGCAGGCCCAGGTGCCGGTCCATGGCGTCGGCCAGCATGTGCAGCACCCGGACGTCGGAGTCGAGCTGACGCCGGGTCAGCTGGTCGGGCCGGATGGCGGGTTCGAACATGCGGACCCGGCCCTCCCAGTCGAGGAAGGTGCCCGCCTTCTCGGCGACGGCCGCCACCGGCAGCACCACGTCCGCCCGTTCGGTGACCGCGCTCGGGCGCAGCTCCAGGCTGACCACGAAGCCGACCTGGTCCAGCGCCGCCTCGGCGGCGTCCGGGTCCGGCAGGTCCGCCGTCTCCACGCCGCCGACCACCAGCGCCTTCAGCTCGCCGCTCGCCGCGGCGGCCAGGATCGCCGTGGTGTCGCGGCCGTAGCGGGCCGGCAGCTGCGCCAACCCCCAGGCGGCGGCGACCTGTTCGCGGGCCGCAGGCTCGGTCAGCGGGCGTCCGCCGGGCAGCAGCCCCGGCAGCGCGCCGGCCTCGATCGCGCCGCGCTCGCCGGCCCGGCGGGGGATCCACGCCAGCCGGGCGCCCGTGGTGCGGGCCAGCCGCACGGCCGCGCTGAGCGCGCCCGGTACCCCGGCCAGCCGCTCGCCGACCAGCAGCACCGCGCCCGGCTCGCGCAGCCGCTGCGCGGCCAGGCCGGCGTCCCCGTCCAGCGGTTCGCCCTCGGTCAGCGCCTCCAGCCACTCGGCCTCGGTGCCCGGGGCCGCCGGGAGCAGCACCCCGCCCAGCTTGGCCAGCCCGCGCGAGGCGTGCGTGGCGACGGCGTAGACGCCGAGGCCCTTGGCCCGGGCCGCCTTGCGCAGCCGCAGGAAGACGATCGGCGACTCCTCCTCGGGCTCGAAGCCCACCAGCAGCGCCGTCCTCGCGTTCTCCAGCTGCTGGTACGTCAGCCCGCTGCCGTCGAGGTCGACGCCCCGGCCGGCCACCTCGGCCGCCAGGAACTCCGCCTCCTCCGGGCTGTGCACCCGGGCCCGGAAGTCCACGTCGTTGGTGCCGAGCGCGACCCGCGCGAACTTCGCGTAGGCGTAGGCGTCCTCGACCGTGGCCCGGCCTCCGACCAGGACGCCGGCGCGGCCGTGGGCCCGGGCCAGCCCCTCGGCGGCCGCCCGCAGCGCCTCCGGCCAGGAGGCCGGGACCAGTGCGCCGTGCTCGTCCCTCACCAGCGGTGTGGTGAACCGGTCCGCCGCCTGCGCGTAGCGGAACGCGAACCGGCCCTTGTCGCAGTTCCACTCCTCGTTCACCGACGGGTCGTCACCGGCCAGGCGCCGCATGGTCTTTCCGCGCCGGTGGTCGGTGCGCAGCGAGCAGCCCGAGGCGCAGTGCTCGCACACGCTCGGCGAGGACACCAGGTCGAACGGGCGGGAGCGGAACCGGTAGGCGGCCGAGGTGAGCGCGCCCACCGGGCAGATCTGGATGGTGTTGCCGGAGAAGTAGGAGCGGAAGTCGTCCCCCTCCCCCGTGCCGACCTGCTGCAGCGCGCCGCGTTCGACCAGGTCGATGAACGGGTCGCCGGCGATCTGCTCGCTGAACCGGGTGCACCGCGCGCACAGCACGCAGCGCTCGCGGTCGAGCAGCACCTGGGTGGAGATCGGCACCGGCTTCTCGTAGGTGCGCTTGACGCCCTCGAAGCGGGACTCGGCCTGGCCGTGGGACATGGCCTGGTTCTGCAGCGGACACTCGCCGCCCTTGTCGCAGACCGGGCAGTCCAGCGGGTGGTTGATCAGCAGCAGCTCCATCACGCCGCGCTGCGCCTTCTCGGCCACCGGCGAGGTGATCTGACTGCGCGCCACCATCCCGTCGGTGCACTCGATGGTGCAGGAGGCCACCGGCTTGCGCTGGCCCTCGACCTCGACGATGCACTGGCGGCAGGCCCCGGCGGGGGCCAGCAGCGGGTGGTCGCAGAAGCGCGGGATCTGCACGCCGATCATCTCGGCGGCGCGGATCAGCAGCGTCCCCTTGGGCACCCGCACCTGCACGCCGTCGATGGTGACGGTCAGCAGTTCCTCCTGCGGGGGCGCTGCCTCGCCCGGCGGCTGGTCAGCGACTGTCGTCACGCGAGCACTCCTTTGGGCTCAGGGTGGTTGGCCGATCCGTTGCGAAACCCGGCTCCCGCCCAGACCGTGGACGCGGCCGGGTCGAAGGGGCAGGCGCCCGCGCGGATGTGCTGCTCGTACTCGTCGCGGAAGTACTTCAGCGAGGAGAAGATCGGGCTGGCCGCGCCGTCGCCGAGGGCGCAGAAGGACTTGCCGTTGATGTTGTCGGCGATGTCCTCCAGCTTCTCCAGGTCGCCCGCGACGCCCTGCCCGGCCTCGATCCGGCGTAGCAGCTGGACCAGCCAGTAAGTGCCCTCGCGGCAGGGGGTGCACTTGCCGCAGGACTCGTGGGCGTAGAACTCGGTCCACCGGGTCACCGCCCGCACCACGCAGGTGGTCTCGTCGAAGACCTGCAGCGCCTTGGTGCCGAGCATGGACCCGGCCGCGCCGACGCCCTCGTAGTCCAGCGGGACGTCGAGGTGCTCCGCGGTGAACATCGGGGTGGACGACCCGCCCGGGGTCCAGAACTTCAGCTCGTGCCCGGCCCTGATGCCGCCGCTCATGTCCAGGAGCTGACGCAGCGTGATGCCGAGCGGGGCCTCGTACTGGCCGGGGTTGGTGACGTGCCCGGAGAGCGAGTAGAGCGTGAAGCCCGGGGACTTCTCCGTGCCCATCGAGCGGAACCACTCCTTGCCGTTGGCGAGGATGCTGGGCACCGAGGCGATGGACTCGACGTTGTTGACCACCGTCGGGCAGGCGTACAGGCCGGCGATGGCCGGGAACGGCGGGCGCAGCCTCGGCTGGCCCCGCCTGCCCTCCAGCGAGTCGAGCAGCGCGGTCTCCTCACCGCAGATGTACGCGCCGGCGCCGGCGTGGACGGTGACGTCCAGGTCGAAGCCCGACCCCAGCACGTCCCGGCCCAGGTAGCCGGCCCGGTACGCCTCGGCCACCGCGGCGTGCAGCCGCCGCAGCACGGAGACCGTCTCGCCGCGCAGGTAGATGAAGGCGTGGTTGCAGCGGATCGCGTAGGAGGCGATCACCATGCCCTCGATCAGGGCGTGCGGATTGGCGTAGAGCAGCGGGATGTCCTTGCAGGTGCCCGGCTCGGACTCGTCCGCGTTGACCACCAGGTAGTGCGGCTTGCCGTCGCCCTGGGGGATGAACTGCCACTTCATCCCGGTGGGGAAGCCCGCGCCGCCGCGGCCGCGCAGACCGGCGTCCTTGACCAGCGCGATGACCTCGTCCGGCTGCATCCGCAGCGCCTCGCGCAGGCCCTGGTAGCCGCCGCTGCCCCGGTAGGTGTCCAGTGTCCACGGCCTGACGCCGTCCCAGGTGGCGCTGAGGACCGGGGACAGCAGCTTCTCCGGGTGCTCCGCGGTCATGCGCCCGCTCCTTCCGTACCGTCGGACCTGCCGTCGGAGTCGTCGTGCTCGTGCCGGGGGGCGACGATGCGCCGCGGCTCGGTGCCCGGCAGGGACTCGCCGCGGGCCAGCCGCAGCCCGGCCAGGCTCGGCGCGCCGCCCGCGCCGCCCTCGTCCACCGCGCCGGGGCGCTCGTCGGGGAAGCCGGCCAGGATCCGGGCGGTCTCCTTGAAGGAGCAGAGCCGGGCCCCGCGGGTCGGCCGCACCTCCGCGCCCGCCCGCAGGTCGTCGACCAACTGCCGGGCGCTGTCCGGGGTCTGGTTGTCGAAGAACTCCCAGTTGACCATCACCACGGGCGCGTAGTCGCAGGCCGCGTTGCACTCGATGTGCTCCAGCGAGACCTGCCCGTCCTCGGTGGTCTCGTTGTTGCCGATGCCCAGGTGCTGCTGCAGCTCGGCGAAGATCTGGTCGCCGCCGAGCACCGCGCACAGCGTGTTGGTGCACACACCCACGTGGTACCGGCCGGCGGGCCTGCGCCGGTACATGGTGTAGAAGGTGGCCACCGCGGTGACCTCCGCCGTGGTCAGCCCCAACTGCTCGGCGCACCAGCGGATCCCGGTGCGCGAGACGAAGCCCTCCTCGGCCTGCACCAGGTGCAGCAGCGGCAGCAGCGCGCTGCGCGACTGCGGGTACCGGGCGATGATCTCCTGGGCGTCGTGCGCCAGCCGCGCCGCGACCTCCGCGGGGTAGGGCTCGGCCGGCAGCTCGGGGAGCCCGAGGTCTGTCGTGCGGTCCGTCGTGCTCACCGGTCCACGCCTCCCATCACCGGGTCGATACCGGCCACGGCGACGATGACGTCCGCGACCTGCCCGCCCTCGCACATCGCGGCCATCGTCTGCAGGTTGGTGAAGCTCGGGTCGCGGAAGTGGACCCGGTACGGGCGGGTGCCGCCGTCGGAGACGACGTGCACGCCGAGCTCGCCCTTGGGCGACTCCACGGCCGCGTAGGCCTGGCCGGGCGGGACCCGGAAGCCCTCGGTCACCAGCTTGAAGTGGTGGATCAGGGCCTCCATGGACTCGCCCATGATCTTCCGGATGTGGTCCAGGCTGTTGCCCATGCCGTCCGCGCCGAGAGCGAGTTGGGCCGGCCAGGCGATCTTCTTGTCCTCGACCATGACCCGTCCGCCACCCCCCTTGAGCCGCTCCAGGCACTGCTCGACGATGCGCAGCGACTGCTCCATCTCGTGCAGCCGGATCAGGAACCGGCCGTAGGAGTCGCAGGTGTCGGCGGTCTCGACCTCGAACTCGTAGCTCTCGTAGCCGCAGTAGGGGTCCGACTTGCGCAGGTCGTGCGGCAGGCCGGTGGCCCGCAGGATCGGCCCGGTCGCGCCCAGGGCCATGCAGCCGGCCAGGTCGAGGTAGCCGACGTCCACCAACCGGGCCTTGAACACGGGGTTGTTGGTGGCCAGCTTGTCGTATTCGTGCATCCGCGAGCGCAGTAGCTTCACGCCGTCGCGGATCTGGTCCAGCGCGCCGGGCGGCAGGTCCTGGGCCAGGCCGCCGGGGCGGACGTAGGCGTGGTTCATCCGCAGGCCGGTCACCAACTCGAAGATGTCGAGGATGACTTCGCGGTCCCTGAAGCCGTAGATCATCAGCGTGGTGGAGCCGATCTCCATGCCGCCGGTGGCCAGGCAGACCAGGTGCGAGGAGATCCGGTTGAGCTCCATCATCAGCACCCGGATGACGCTGGCCCGGTCCGGCACCTGCTCGGTGATGCCGAGCAGCTTCTCCACGGCCAGGCAGTACGCCGTCTCGTTGAACAGCGGCGTCAGGTAGTCCATGCGGGTCACGAAGGTCGTGCCCTGGACCCAGCTGCGCCACTCCATGTTCTTCTCGATACCGGTGTGGAGGTAGCCGATGCCGCAGCGGGCCTCCTTCACCGTCTCGCCGTCGATCTCCAGGATCAGCCGGAGCACGCCGTGGGTGGACGGGTGCTGCGGCCCCATGTTGACGATGATGCGTTCGTCGTCGGCCTTGGCGGCGGCGGAGACGATCTCGTCCCAGTCGCCGCCGGTGACGGTGTAGACCCGGCCCTCGGTCGTCTCCCGGCCCGGTGCCTCTGCATGCTGACTGGTCATCAGGAGTACGACCTCCGCTGGTCGGGAGCCGGGATCTGCGCGCCCTTGTACTCGACGGGGATGCCGCCGAGGGGGTAGTCCTTCCGCTGCGGGTGGCCCAGCCAGTCGTCCGGCATCATGATCCGGGTCAGCGCGGGATGGTCGTCGAAGACGATGCCGAAGAAGTCGTAGGTCTCGCGCTCGTGCCAGTCGTTCGTCGGGTAGACGGCGACCGTGGACGGGATGTGCGGGTCGTCGTCCGGCGCACTGGTCTCGACCCGGATCAGCCGGCCGTGGGTGACCGACCGCAGGTGGTAGACGGCGTGCAGCTCGCGCCCGGCGTCGCCCGGGTAGTGCACGCCGCTGACGCCGGTGCACAGTTCGAAGCGGAGCGCCGGATCGTCGCGCAGCGTGCGCAGCGCCTGGACCAGGTGCTCGCGCCGCACGTGGAAGGTGATCTCGCCGCGGTCCACCACGGTCTTCTCGATCGCCGTGCCCGGATCGACGCCCTGCTCCTCGAGCGCGCCCTCGAACTCGTCGGCCACCTCGTCGAACCAGACGCCGCCGTAGGGGCGGGAGCTGGGGCCGGGCAGCACGACCGGGCTGACCATCCGGCCGTAGCCCGAAGTGTCGCCGCTGGTGGCGCCGTTGACGCCGCCGTTGGGGAACATGCCGTGCCGGACGGCGACGACCTCCAGCTCCGTCTGGCCCTCGCGCGGGACGGGCACGTTGTTCTCGCTCACCGCAGCAGCCCCTTCATCTCGATCGTGGGGACCGCCTGGAGCGCCTGCCGCTCGGCCTCTTCCTCCGCGCGGCGCTTCTGCACGCCGAGCTTCTCGTGCCGGATCTGCTCGTGCAGCTTGAGGATCGCGTCCATCAGCATCTCGGGACGCGGCGGACAGCCGGGGAGGTAGATGTCGACCGGGATGATGTGGTCGACGCCCTGGACGATCGCGTAGTTGTTGAACATCCCGCCGGAACTGGCGCAGACGCCCATGGAGATGACCCACTTCGGGTTGGCCATCTGGTCGTAGACCTGGCGCACCACCGGCGCCATCTTCTGGCTGACCCGGCCGGCGACGATCATCAGGTCCGCCTGGCGCGGCGACCCGCGGAACACCTCCATGCCGAAGCGGGCCAGGTCGTAGCGGCCCGCCCCGGTGGTCATCATCTCGATCGCGCAGCAGGCCAGTCCGAAGGTGGCCGGGAAGAGCGAACTCTTGCGCACCCATCCCGCGGCCTGTTCCACCGTGGTGAGCAGGAAGCCGCTGGGCAGCTTCTCCTCGATCCCCATCTCGTCCGCCGTCCTCTCAGGACCCGTGGCTGCTAAGGAAGTCGCTCGGGCTCTCGTCCCGTCTCAGTCCCACTCCAGCCCCCCGCGCCGCCAGACGTACGCGTAGGCCACGAAGACCGTGGCGATGAAGAGCACCATCTCCACCAGGCCGAAGACGCCGAGCGCGTCGAAGGTCACGGCCCACGGGTAGAGGAAGACGATCTCGATGTCGAAGACGATGAAGAGCATCGCCGTCAGGTAGTACTTGATCGGGAATCGCCCGCCGCCCTGCGGCTGCGGGGTCGGCTCGATCCCGCACTCGTAGGCGTCGAGCTTGGCCCGGTTGTAGCGCTTGGGGCCGGTCAGGGCGGCCATCACCACGGAGCCGACCGCGAAGGCGGCTGCCAGGGCGCCAAGCACCAGAATCGGCGCGTATGCGTTCATGCCGAACGACCTCCCAGGCGTCAGTCGAAGCCGACGTCCCTGTCGGTGACTGCAGGTCCCTACCGCCCGGTGGCCCAATTCCCGCCTGCTCACCTGCCTTGTGACGCGGTTCACAAGCCCCCGGGACGGCTGCATACTACGCCCGTCGCCGTGTGATCTGCGACACTGCGTCGGGCCGCTTCTTTGTGATCTACGCCACCCGTTTAGTGATCATGACACCAAGGACAGGCAAAATCGCACACGTTGCGTGTGCTCGCATTCACAAGCAGTCGATCATCCAGTCGTTTTGGCTGCTCGGAGCGGTTGCGCCTAGCACGCGGTCGCGGTCCGAGGCAACTTTGGACTTCGCGCATCGCTCGTGTTAGTGAAGCGCCCCTCGATCGGGCGACCCACGTGACCAGCGCGTTGACCCGGCCCTTACCCCGCTCACACGGTGCGCTAGGGTTCCGCCACCGAGATCCGCAGTGATCACCTGTCCGGGGGGAACCAGCCTTGCCTTTCCGCGCGTTGACGGCCTGCGCCGTGACTCTTCTGCTCGCCGGCGGCGCTCTGGGTACCGCCTCCGCACCGGCATCCGCCTCGGAACCGCCGAATCCGACGGTCGCCGTCAGCCTCGACGCAGCGGACGGGAGCGTCAGCGACCTCGTCGTCGACGACGCCCGGCAGGTGGTCCTTCTGGCTTGCGGCAACGGCGTCCTCGAAACGCTCGACTACACCGGGCAGACCGTCGATGCGGAGTACCTCCCCGGCGTCGGCGCGCTCGCCCTCGATCCGGCGACCGGGCACGTCTACGCCACGCAGGAGAGCGAGCACGCGATCGCCGTCGCCACCGCCGACGGCGTGCAGAATTCGATCGATCTCGGCAGCGGTGTCACTCCACTCACCGTCGCCTACGGGGACGGACGCGTCTGGTTCGGCTACCGCTCCGCCGACGGCACGGTGGGCGTCGGGTCGCTCGACCCGACTGCCGCACCGGCCGCCGTCGACCTCCACGCGGTTCCCGGAGTCTGGTCGCAGGTCCCTCAGTTGGCAGCCGACGACTCCCGACTCGTCGCCGCCGCAGGGGGAACGGTCAGCGTGCTGTCACTCGACGCCGGCCACGCCGAGGCCCGCGCGAGCCGGATGGTGTCCGCGACAGGCGACGTCCGGCAGGCCCTGCTCAGCCCGGACGGAACCGCCGTCCTGCTCCCAGGCCTGACCGGCGACACAGCGGCCGCGTTGAGCACCGACGACCTCAGCAGCCTGGGCGAGTACAGCGGGGCCGCCGCGTCCGCAGCCGTCGCGGCCGACGGTTCGGTCGTCACCGCCTCGGGCGCGCAGGTCACCCTGCACCGGCCCGGCTCCTTCGACGCCGACCGGACCTGGAACCTGGGCGCGCCCACGGTCGGCTTGCACAACCTCGCCTGGACGCGCGACCGTTCGCACCTGTTCGCGGTCACCGCCGACCCGGCGACGGGGCTGGGCATCACACTGCACCTGGGTTTCGATCCGGACCTGACCCCCAGTCAGCTGACCGTCAGCGCGGTCGGCAACCCGCCCACCGTGCAAGGGCGGCTCACGGCCGGCGGAGTCCCGGTGACCGGAGCCAAGGTCCGCATCCGTCGCGGCACGACACAGGTCCTCGCCGAGCCCACGCTCGACTCCGACGGCCGGTTCTCCTTCACCGACGAGGCACTCACTCCCGGCGACTACACGTACACGGCCGACTTCGGCGGGAGCGACACCCTCCAGCCGACCGTGGCCCGGAGCACCACAACGGTGCCGCCCATCCGCAGTTCCATCGCTTACACCAAGGTGCCGGGCCAGGTGCTCGGCGGCCAAGCGGTCCAGCTGCAGGGCACCTTCGCCGTGGCGGCGGGCGGGTACGACCCGGACAGAGCCGCGATCGCCTCCTGGGTGACCGGCCCCGACGCGCCCGGCGGACGCGAGGCCGCCACCCAGCACAGCGGGAACACCTTCGAGGTCCTGGACACGCCTGCGAAGCCAGGCGTCTACACCTACACGACGTGGTACCAGGGCGACGGCACGGACGCCTACGTCGGCGGCTCGAAGACCACCGCCACCGTCACTGTGGTCCGGCTGGCCACCACGCTCACGCTCCGGCAGAGCACGACGAGTACCGTCGTCGGCTCCGCGGTGACCGTCCACGGCACCGTGGCCCTGTCCGGAGCCCCCTATGACGACGGTGCGTGGGTCCACGTCCTGCGCTACTCCCCCGCGCACCCGTCCGGTGAGGCGCTGCCGGACCTGTGGACAACCGCCGCCAAGGGCTGGTCCTTCGACCTCACCGACCGGCCGGAATCGATCGGCGCCTACCGGTACCACTTCTCCTTCCCGGGATCCGCACGGCACGAGCCCGCCACGGCGGACGCCGTCCTCGCCGCGACCGGCCGCGACCCGGGCCTCACCCTCAACACCGACGCGACCCGGTACGGCTACGGCTCACGCGGCACAGTGACCGTCGGCATCGGGCGGCACTACACAGGCACCGTCTCGATCTGGGCCCAGCCCAGCGGTGGAGCCAGGGTGCTGTTGCGGAAGGTCTACCTGAGCAACGACGCAAGCCTGGCGATCCCCTACACCTTCACCCGCAACACGACCTTCACGGCCGGCTACTCCGGCGACACGGGCTACTCGGCGGTGTCCCGGATCCGGACGGTGACCACCTCGGCCCGGCTCAGCACGGCGCTCCGCGGCTGGTACACCAGCTCCGGCAGTTGGCGGGTCTACCACCGCACCGCGAAGAAGCAGCTCTCCGTCGCCCTCGCCGCGCCGCAGCCGGGGAAGTGCGTGCGGGTCACCGTCCAGCAGTACGTCTCCGGTCGTTGGAAGACCGTCCGCAGCACCGCCTGCGCCCGCCTCGCGTCGAACAGCACGCTGCTGTGGACAGTTCCCTTCGCCACCCCTGTCGGAGCCAAGTACCGCGTCGCCGCCGCCAGTTACGCCGGGCCCAACCCCGCTGCGACCGGGCCGTGGCTGTACTTCACCGTCCGGAAGTGACGACGTCAGGACCGGTCTACGGAATACCGAGGTTGAACAGCGCGTAGCTCGCGTACCAGCCCGACAGCGCGCCCAGCAGGACGAGCACCGCCGCCTGCTGGGCGCGCGGCAGTTTGCGGAGCGCCAGCGCCAGCGGGAGCAGCAGCGGGAAGACCGGGAGCAGGAAGCGGTTGACCGTGCCCATCATCTGCAGGCTGAGGTAGATCTGGGCCAGCGTCAGCAGTGTGTAGACGGTGAGCACCAGGGGCGGCCGCAGCCGGAAGTAGGCGAGCAGCAGGAACGGCAGGGCCAGCGTCACGGCCAGGGCGATCAGGTCCTCGATCGGGTACGGGAACAGGTAGTCGTACCTGCCCAGGCCCAGGCCGCGGACCGCGCGGAACAGGTTGTAGCCCCAGTCGACCTTGTGCGCCCAGGCGCGTTCCTGGAGCGTGAAGTAGCCGGTGACGCTGCCGAGTTTCCAGCTCGCCCAGGCCAGGTAGCCGACGAAGCCGACCGGTGCCAGCAGCAGTCCGGACAGCGGGCGCAGCCCGTCGTCGCGCCGGTACAGCGCGACGAGCGCGGCGGCGCAGACGGCGACGACGAGGACGGACGCCGACGGGCGGGTGAGCCCCGCGAAGAGGGTGAGCAGGCCGGCCGCCGTCCAGCGCCGAGTGACCACCGCCCAGCAGGCCCAGGCCGCGAACGCGGTGAACAGCGACTCCGAGTACAGGGACCAGGCCACGCCGGCGCCCGGGAAGACCGCCCACAGCCCCGCCGCCAGGATGCCCGCGCGGCGGCCGTACAGACGGTCCGTCAGGGCGTAGATCCCGGCCGCGGCCACCAGCGAGGCGAGCACCGAGACGAGCATGCCCGCCCCGTACGAGCCGAGCCCGGTCACGGACGACACGATCCGCATCAGCGCCGGGTACAGCGGGAAGAACGCGACGGAGTTCTGCTCCATCGTGAACACGCCGTTGCCCGGCAGCGGGACCAGCGCGGGGTGGTACCCCTTCTCCGCGACCTGGACGTACCACCAGCCGTCCCAGGATCCGAGCACGTCCCACACGTGCTGCCCGCCGCCGAAGCGGGGGTTGTTCTTCAGGTAGGTGCCCGAGTAGGCCAGCAGCTTGAAGAAGACCAGCAGGCCCAGCAGCTTGACGCCGGCGTACACCAGCACCGGAGGGGCGTAGCGCCCGGCGAACTCGCGCAGTCCGCCGGGACGTTCCTCGGGGAGGTCCGCGGCGGACTCGGAAACGCCGTCCGTGAGCGTGGTCATGCGCGGCCGGACCCCCGTAGGTCGGTGTGTCGGGTGGGCGGAGCTGGTCAGCGCCCCAGGGTACTCAGGCGCGCGGCGCGACCTTCGCCACAGCGTTGATGATGCGGTCCATGGCGTCGCCGCCCTGCGGGTCCGTCAGGTTGGCGAGCAGCTTCAGCACGAACTTCATCAGCACGGGGTGGGTGAGGCCGTGCTGGGCGGCCATCCGCATCACCAGCGGGTTGCCGATGGCCTTCACGAAGCCGCGGCCGATGCCGTAGTAGCCGCCGTAGACGTCCTTGAGGATCTTCGGGTAGGCCTCCAGCGCCCGTTCCCGGCCCAGGTCGGTGCGGCGGGCCAGCGCCTGGACCACGACTCCGGCCGCGAACTGGCCGCTCTCCATGGCGTAGGCGATGCCCTCGCCGTTGAAGGGGTTCACCATGCCGGCCGCGTCGCCGACCAGGAGCAGGCCGCGGGTGTAGTGCGGCTGCCGGTTGAAGGCCATCGGCAGCGCCGCGCCGCGGATCGGCTCGGTCATGTTCTCCGGGGTGTAGCCCCACTCCGCCGGCATGCCCGCGCACCAGACCCGGAGCAGCTCGCGGTAGTCGATGTCCTTGAACGCCTTGGTGGTGTTCAGCAGGCCCAGGCCGACGTTGCTGGTGCCGTCGCCCATACCGAAGATCCAGCCGTATCCCGGCAGCAGCTTGTCCTGGCCGCCGCGGCGGTCCCACAGCTCCAGCCAGGACTCCAGGTAGTCGTCGTCGGAGCGGGGCGAGTTGAAGTAGGTGCGGTAGGCCACGCCCATCGGCCGGTCCTCCCGGCGGTGCAGGCCGAGCGCGAGCGAGAGCCGGGTCGAGTTGCCGTCGGCCGCGACCACCAGCGGGGCGCGGAAGACGACCTCGCGCTTCTCCTCGCCCAGCTTCGCCGTCACGCCGACCACCCGGCCGGTCCGCTCGTCCAGCACCGGACCGGTGACGTTGCACAGCTCGTGCAGCTTGGCGCCGGCCTTCTCCGCCTGACGGGCCAGCAGCTCGTCGAAGTCGGCGCGCTTGCGGACCAGGCCGTAGTCGGGGAAGGAGGCCAGGTCGGGCCAGTCCAGCTCCAGCCGGACCCCGCCGCCGATGATCCGCAGGCCCTTGTTGTGCAGCCAGCCCGCCTCCTCGGAGACGTCGATGCCCATGTCCACCAGCTGCTTGACCGCGCGCGGGGTCAGCCCGTCGCCGCAGACCTTCTCCCGGGGGAAGGCCGACTTCTCCAGCAGCAGCACGTCCAGGCCGGAGCGGGCCAGGTGGTACGCCGTCGCCGAACCGGCGGGACCGGCCCCGACGACGATGACGTCGGCCTCGGCCTCAACTGCCTTCTCGCTGAGAGAACTCACGGGGACTCCTGCCGCTGCTCCGGATTCGGCCGGCCCGGGCTGCCGACCACGGAGGAGTCTAGTTCGGACGCCGGGCCGCGATCAGTAGGCCCACCGCCAGCGCCGCCCCGGCGGCCAGCACGGCTCCCGCCGAACCGGGCGTCGCCAGCGTCCCGATCACGGCGACGCCGAGCGCCGAGCCCGACTGCCGGGCCGCGTTCAGCGCGCCCTGCGCGGTACCGGCCAGCTCCCGCGGCGCGGTCACCGCGACCGAGGCGGTCAGTGCCGGGATCGCCAGGGCGCCGGAGACGGCCAGCAGCAACTGCACGCCTGCGACCGCGGGCACCCCTGCGTGGGGGTCCAGGCTCGCCAGCGCCAGGCCGCCGAGCACCGACCCGGCCAGCCCGGCCAGCACGACCGGCCCCGCACCGAAGCTCGCGGTCAGCCGCCCGGTGACCAGCGGGACGAAGCAGATCGGCAGGGTCATCGGCAGCAGCGACAGCCCGACCCGGACCGGGCCCTCCGCCGGGTGCCAGGCGGCGAGTCGCTGCGCGAGGAAGAAGAAGGAGCCGTAGAAGGCGAAGTTGGCGCTGACCGCGCCGATCAGGTCGGCCCGCAGCCGCGCCATCGCGAAGAGCGCAGGCGGCAGCACCGGGTGCGCGGTCCGGCGCTCGATCCGGCCCAGGGCGAGGAAGGAGAGCACGGACACGGCCAGCGCCGCCAGGGTCGGCAGCCGCAGCCAGCCCGCCGTCCCCGCCTCGATCAGGCCGAAGCTCAGCGCTGCCAGCCCCAGCACGGACAGGCCGACGCCCCAACGGTCCAGCGGCGACCTGCCGCTGACGGCCCGTCCGGTCGCGAGGCCGCGCCCGGCCGCCAGCACGGCCAGCGCCACCGGCGGATTGACCAGGAACACCCAGCGCCAGCCGCCGGCCGCCGTCAGCACGCCGCCCAGCAGCGGGCCGAGTACCAGGCCGACGCTGCTCAACGCCGCCCAGGCGCCGATCGCCCGGGTCCGCCGCGCCGCGTCCGGGTAGAGCCCGGCCAGCAGCGCCAGCGAGGAGGGCACCAGCCCGGCCGCCGCGACGCCGAGCAGCGCCCGCCCGGCGATCAGCGTCCCCGCGGAGGGGGCAAGCGCACAGAGCAGGGAGAGCGCCGCGAAGGCCGCGAGCGCGGTCCGGTACACCCGCGGCGCGCCCCAACGGTCGGCCAGGGCTCCCGAGGCGAGCAGCAGTCCGGCGAAGACG
Organism: Streptacidiphilus monticola; assembly: GCF_042658505.1. NCBI lineage: Bacteria > Bacillati > Actinomycetota > Actinomycetes > Kitasatosporales > Streptomycetaceae > Streptacidiphilus > Streptacidiphilus monticola. Next base: position 70,714 of record NZ_JBHSQJ010000001.1, read on the forward strand.
ACGGTGTAGGCGTCCACCGTCCACGGCAGCGCGGCGGCGGAGGCGTGCAGGTCGCGGGCGAGGTCGGGGAGGGCGACGTTGAGGATCGAGACGTCGAGCAGGACGAGTCCGTTGCCCAGCGTGAGCGCGGTGAAGTGGCGTGCGGTGCGCGGACGTTCGGTGCGGGACCGTTCGGCGCCGGGGGCTTCGGTGCCACGGGCGTCGGCGTCGGTCGCGGGGTGTCCGCGTCGGCTGCGGGCGTGGCGGAGGGTCGTGGTCATGCCGTCACCCTCGCGCGGGCGAGACCGTCCAGCCACGCCGGTTTTCCGATGGGGCCATCGGGTTTTCCGATGGCCGAGCGGGAATGCGGCATCATCGAGCCATGGACACGCGCCGCCTGCGGGCCTTCGTCACCACAGCCGAGCTGGGCTCGGTCTCGGCCGCCGCCGAGCAACTGGGCTACGCGCAGTCCACACTGAGCAGCCAACTGCAGGCACTGGAGCAGGAGTTGGGCGGCCCGCTGCTGCGGCGCGGCAGCGTCGGCACCGAACCGACCGAGGCCGGGCGGCGGGTGCTCCCGCTGGCGCGGGAGGCACTGGCCCTCGAGGAGCAGATGCGCCGCGCCGCGCAGTCCCTGGCCCCGAGGCTGCGCATCGGCGCCCACGAGTCCCTGGCAGCCGAGTGGCTGCCGGACCTGCTCACCGCCCTGCACCGCGGCGCGGGCGGCCCGGGGACGGACGCCGAGATCAGCCTGTCGGTGGGCCCTCGCGCGCAGTTGGAGTCGGACCTGGCCGAGGGCCGCCTGGACGCCGTCTTCGTCTATGACAACGGCCACGTGGCGCCCGGCCGTTATGCGTCCACCCCGGTCGCCCGCGACCGCGGCGTCCTCGCCGCCTCCCCGGCCCACCCGCTGGCCCGCCGCGGTGGGGTCCGGGAGGAGGACGTGCTCAGCGCGGAGTTCCTGATCGCGGAGCCGGGCTGCACCTCCGCCATGCTCTTCGAGCGCTTCGGCCTGCGGGTCGCACCCCGGACCCCGATCGGCAACGTCACCGGCTCGCTCTCCGCGCTGCGGCGGATGGCCGTCCACGGCCTCGGCGTGGCGCTGGTCCCGTCGCTGGCGGTGGCACGGGAGTTGGAGTCGGGGGAACTGGTGGAGCTGGACCTGACGGACAGCCACCTGCCCGGCATCACCATCGAGGCCCGCTGGACTCCCATGCTGGGCCCGGCGGACGCCCCGCTGAAGGCGCTGCTGCGCCTGGCCCGCCGCCACCCCGCCGGCGTGCCGCAACGGCGAGTCGCCACGTCGTAGCCGAGGGCCCCTGCCAGGGCGCGAGGATCCCCCGCGCCCCTGGCGGGGCCCCTACGGAGCGGCCTTGTAGCCGCGGTGCAGGGCGACGACCCCGCCGGTGAGGTTGCGCCAGGCGACCCGCTGCCAGCCGGCACTCTGCAACTTCGCGGCGAGCCCCCGCTGGTCCGGCCAGGCGCGGATGGAGTCGGCGAGGTAGACGTACGCCTCGGGATTGCTGCTCACCGCCGTCGCCACCGGGGGCAGGGCGCGCATCAGGTACTCGCTGTACACCGTGCGGAACGGCGCCCAGGTCGGGTGGCTGAACTCGCAGATGACGACCCGTCCGCCGGGCTTGGTGACCCGCAGCATCTCCCGCAGCGCCGCCTCCGTGTCCTGCACGTTGCGCAGGCCGAAGGAGATCGTCACCGCGTCGAAGACGTCGTCCGCGAAGGGCAGTCGGGTCGCGTCGCCCGCCGTCAGCGGGAAGCCGGGGTGGCGTCGCTTTCCTTCCCTGAGCATGCCGAGGGAGAAGTCGCAGGGCACGACCAGCGCCCCCGCCTCGGCGAAGGGCACCGAGGACGTGGCCGTGCCGGCCGCGAGGTCGAGCACGCGCTGACCCGGGCGGGCGTCCACCGCCCGGGCGACCGCCCGGCGCCACAGGCGGGCCTGGCCCAGGGAGAGGACGTCGTTCGTCAGGTCGTACTTGGCCGCCACGTCGTCGAACATCGACGCGACTTCGTGCGGCTGCTTGTCCAGCGAGGCTCGGGTCACCGGCTCATTCTCTCTCGTTGCGCGTGGCTCTCGTCGCTCATCTGCGGCGGTGGACGATGCGTCCCGCCACCACCGTGGCGATGCAGGCGTCGTCGAAGTCGTCGAAGACCGCGAAGTCCGCCCGCTCCCCGGCGGCCAGCCGGCCCGCGGCGGAGCCCATGCCCACCCGCGTTGCCGCGGCCCGCAGTTCGGGGTCCTGGCGGTCGGCGTCGGCGTCCAGCACCACGCCCGTCGCACCGGCGCGCAGAGCGGCGTAGACGCGTTCCCGCGCGCTGGGCGCGTCCGGGAGCGCACCCGTCCACAGCGCGCCGGGGCGCAGCTCCCCCGGCCACGCGCGCACCCGCGCGCCGTCCGGCGGCGCCAACTTCCGCCCCGCGGCGACGATCCGGTCCCGGTCCACCAGGACCGAGAAGCCGTCCGCCCCCTGATGGAACGTCAGCATCAGTTGCTGCTCAGGATCTTCAGCTCGGGGTGCGCCGTCCCGCCCTCGATGGCCGTGGACGCGATGTGCGAGACCACGCGGTCGTCGACCGGGTCCAGCGCCGGGTCGTCGTGCACGACCAGGTGCTCGTAGGTGGTGGCCCGCTGCGCGGGCACCCGTCCGGCGGCGCGGATCAGCTTGATCAGCTCCAGCCGGTTGGAGCGGTGCCGGGCCCCCGCCGACGAGACGACGTTCTCCTCCAGCATCACGGAGCCGAGGTCGTCCGCGCCGTAGTGGAGCGAGAGCTGGCCGGCCTCCTTGCCGACGGTCAGCCAGGAGCCCTGGATATGGGCCACGTTGTCGAGGAACAGCCGCGCCACGGCGATCAGGCGCAGGTACTCGAACATGGTGGCCTGTGTCCGGCCCTTCAGGTGGTTGTTCTCCGGCTGGTACGTGTAGGGGATGAACGCCCGGAAGCCGCCGGTGCGGTCCTGCACGTCGCGGATCATCCGCAGGTGCTCGATCCGCTCGGCGTTGGTCTCGCCGGTGCCCATCAGCATGGTGGAGGTGGACTCGACGCCCAGGTTGTGCGCCAGCTCCATGATCTCCAGCCAGCGCTCGCCCGACTCCTTCAGCGGCGCGATCACCCTGCGCGGCCGCTCCGGCAGCAGTTCGGCGCCGGCGCCGGCGAAGGAGTCCAGACCGGCGGCGTGGATCCGGCGGATCGCCTCCTCCGCGGACACGCCCGAGACCTTGGACATGTGCTCGACCTCGGAGGCCCCGAGGGAGTGGATGACCAGCTGCGGGAAGTCCTTCTTGATGGCGGAGAAGGCCCGCTCGTAGTACTCCACGCCGTAGTCCGGGTGGTGTCCGCCCTGGAACATGATCTGGGTGCCGCCCAGTTCGACGGTCTCCGCGCAGCGGCGCAGGATCTCGTCCAGGTCCCGGCTCCAACCCTTCTCCGTGTCCTTCGGAGCGGCGTAGAAGGCGCAGAACTTGCAGGCCGTGACGCAGACGTTGGTGTAGTTGATGTTCCGCTCGATGATGTACGTCGCGATGTGCTCGGTACCCGCGTAACGGCGCCGCCGGACCGCGTCCGCGGCCGCGCCGAGCGCGTGCAGGGGGGCGTGCCGGTAGAGCTCCAGCGCCTCCTCGGCGCTGATCCGGCCCCCGGCCGCCGCCCGGTCGAGGAGGTCCTGCAGGTCGTTACGGACCACGGTCTCGGTCACGGCTACGTCCTTCTACTCTGCGTCTGCTGCTCTGCGTCTACTGCTCTGCGTCTGCTGCTCTACGGGCCTGGCTCAGCCTACGCCAGGGCTCCCGGCGGGCTGCGGCGGCTTGACCCCGCGTCAGGAGCCGTCCGGGCCGTCCAGCAGGCGGACGTGCTCGGTGCTCATGCCGACCCGGCGGGCGAACTCGCGCATGCCCCGCACCTGCCGCTCGCCGAAGGAGAAGTCCAGCGCCTCCGCGTAGTAGCGGCGCAGCACGTCCACGTCGAACGCCTCCCAACGGGCGGTCTGCTCGGCCACCTTGTCGACCTCGGCCATGGACAGGTCCCGGGAGTCCAGGAAGGCCCGGTGCACCTCGCGGACCACGTCCGGGTGCTGGGCCAGGTAGTCGCGGCGGGCGGCCCAGACCGCGAAGACGAAGGGGAGTCCGGTCCACTCCTTCCACATCGCGCCGAGGTCGTGGACGTCCAGCCCGAGCCGGGGCGCGTCGTGGAGCGAGGCCCGCAGCGCGGCGTCCCCGATGAGCACGGCGGCGTCCGCCTCCTGGAGCATCGCGCCGAGGTCGGGCGGGCAGCTGTAGTAGTCCGGGGTGACCCCGAAGCGGTCGGCGAGGAGGAGCTGGGCGAGCCGGACGCTGGTCCTGCTCGTGGACCCGAGGGCCACCCGGCGGCCGTCGAGCTGGTCGAGCGGCAGCTGACTGACGATCACGCAGGACATCACCGGACCGTCGCTGCCGACCGCGATCTCCGGCAGCAGCACCAGGTCGGCGGAGTGGCGCAGGTACTCCAGGCAGCTGATCGGCCCGATGTCGAGGCGGCCCTCGGCGAGGGCGTCGTTGAGGTGGTCCGGCGTGTCCTTGGTCAGGTCGAGGTCCAGCAGGCTGCCGGTCCGGGCCAGGCCCCAGTAGATCGGTACGCAGTTGAGGAACTGGATGTGGCCGACCCGCGGCCGGACGGGCACGGCGCCAGGGGAACCGGGGGAACCGGGGGCGGAGGCGGAAGCAGGGGTACGGGGCGCGGGGGTGCTGTCCTGGGTGTCCACCCTTCGGACTGTAGACCCTTGGCCTGCTGACACCCCGTCGGGGGCACGCGATCATCCATGGCCAGGCCAGGGGCTGCGTGCTAGGGTTTGCCCCAGTTGCAGTTTGATTTCCCATGCAGTACCGAAGCCTGCGGAGCACATGTGACCGCGGGCTTCTGTGGTTTTAGCGGGGCGATCAGCGCAGCGGACCGGACGCCACGAGGTGTGGCGTCCTTTACGTCCCTCGCAAGGAGAACGGTATGGCGACCGGAACCGTCAAGTGGTTCAACGCCGAGAAGGGCTTCGGCTTCATCGCCCAGGACGGTGGCGGCCCTGACGTCTTCGTCCACTACACCGCCATCAACGCGAACGGCTTCCGTTCGCTTGAGGAGAACCAGACCGTCGAGTTCGACGTCACGCAGGGCCCGAAGGGCCCGCAGGCGGAGAACGTCACCGCGATCTGACCCCGCGGTTCGACCCCTGCTGAACCGGTTCCCGGACTCCCACAGCCCGGAGCGCAGCCGTCAGCAGGCCCCCGGAACGAGAGCACCACCCAAGAGGGCCCGCCCGGGCGCGCGACGCAGTCGGCGCTTCGGGGACGGGCCCTCTGCCTGTTTGCCCCGGCGGACTAGTTATACGTATAACTGTCGAGGGGGACCCGCCACCGGGACCAGGGACCGGGACCCGGAGAGAGACACAGCCGCCGAGAGAGTGAGAGAGCAGACGTGGGCTACCTGTCCGTCCTGCGCAGTCCGCAGGTCGCGCGCCTGCTCAGCGGCACGCTGACCGGCCGGCTGCCGGCCGGCATGACGGCCATCGCGATCGCGCTCGCCCTGCGCGCGGCGGGCGCCGGCTACGCCCTCGTCGGGCTGACCAGCCCCGCCTACGCCGTCTCGGCGGCGGTGGGCGGCCCGGTGCTCGGCCGCCTGGTCGACCGCCTCGGGCAGCCGCGGGTGCTGCTCGGTTCCGCCGTCGTCGCCTCGCTGGGCTACGTCCTGCTGGCGCTGGCCCCCGGCACCGCGGCCGTGGCACTGGCGGGCGCGGCGCTGGCCGGGCTGTGCATGCCGCCGCTGGAGCCGTGCCTGCGCGCGCTGTGGCCGGACATCGTCGCCGAGCAGGAGTTGGAGACCGCCTACGCACTCGACTCGGCGAGCCAGCAGATCCTGTACGTGGCCGGGCCGCTGCTCGTGGCCGGGGTCGCTGCCGTCGGCTCCCCCGTGACCGCGCTGTGGCTCGCGGCCGGATTCGGACTGGTCGGGACTCTCGTCGTCGCCACCGCGCCTGCGGCCCGGACGTGGCGGGCGCCCGCGCCCGTGGGTGGGGGCGGCGCGGCAGGCCGGGGACGTGGCTGGCTCGGGCCGCTGCGCTCGCGCGGGCTGGTACTGCTGCTGCTCGCCTTCGTGGGCACGGGCTGGTCGGTGGGCGGCCAGAACATCCTCTTCGTCGCCTACGCGCAGGCCCGGCCCTCCCTCCCCGGAGGCGGCGGCACGCTGCTGGCCCTGGCCGCCCTCGCGGGCCTGCTCGGCGCCCTCGCCTACGGCGCCGTCCGCTGGACCGCGCCCACCGCCACCCGGACCTGGGCGATGGCGGCCGGAATGGCCGTCAGTTACCTGCCCCTGCTTGCCCTTCCGGGCCCGCTGGGCATGGCGGGCGCAGCTGCGCTGTCGGGCCTCGGGCTGGCCCCGCTGCTGGCGGCGGCCTTCCTCCTGATCGCCGAGCTGGCCCCGGAGGGCACGGTGACCGAGGCCTTCGCGTGGCTGGTGACCCTCTTCTCGACCGGAACCGCGCTGGGTTCGGCGACGGCGGGCACGGTCGTGGACTCCTCACTGCGGGGCGCGGCCCTGGTCGCCTGCGGGGGCATCGTCCTCGCCGCGGTCCTGCTGTTCGCGGCGCGGGGGCTGCTGGCTCGCGAGTCGACGGCGGCCTCGGGGCTGGGCGACACCCGGCGCCGGGAGCCGGCCGAGGCCCCAGCGGCGGTGCAACCCGCGGCGTAAGCTGCCGGCCGAGCCGCCGAATCCGCCGGGGACCGGAACGCGGCAGGCGGAGCGGATGCCGGCGCTCTTGGGATGAGGGCGGCGGCAGCAGCCGCACGCCTACTCGACCGGGGTCACCACACACACCCCGCCCACCGCGCTCCGCGCTACCGGTCCGCCTTGCCTTGCGCGCGCAGGGGCCACTCCCCGACGGACTCGTAGTGGGCCGGGCCCGCGCCGAGGTGACTGCGCATCAGGTGCAGGGAGCCGACGGTCCACGGGTCGCCGGTGAAGCCGGCGAGCTCTCCGGCCAGCGGCCGCAGGTCGGCCCGACGGGCGCCTGCTCGGGCCAGCGTCAGATGGGGGCGGAAGGGGCGGGCGTCGATCTCGATGCCGCTCTTGACGGCCGCGTTGGCGACGCCGTGGGCCAGCTGGCGCAGGGCGCGGACATCGCCGTCGACGCCGGCCCAGAGGGCGCGGTCGCCGAAGTGGCCGCCGCCGTGGAGGCGCAGCAGGTGCTGCTCGTGTCGGTGGGCCAGACGGGCGAACCGGGCCTCCAGGCCCGGCAGCAGTTCGGGGTCGACCTGGCCGAGGAAGGCGAGGGTGAGGTGCCAGCTCTCCACGCCGGTCCAGCGCAGCCCGTCGGCGCCCGGGAAGGCGTGCAACCGGCGCGCGGCGACGGCCAGTTGGTCCAGCGCCGACTGCGGCGGGAGCACGGCGACGAAGAGTCTCATCGCGGCAGTGTCCATGACGGCCCCTTCTCCCGGAAGCGGTTGGGCACGTAGAAAAGATCACATGAACCTGGACCACGCGGAAACCACGGCGGAGACGGCGGCGCAGACCGGTTCGCCCCGCATCCGGCTCGCCCACCCGCAGGACCTGCCCAGGGTCCTGGCCCTGATGGACGGCATCATGGACTGGCTCGTCGCGCAGGGCCGGACGGGGCAGTGGGGCAGCCGGCACTGGTCGGAGACGCCCGCGCTGGTGGAGCGCGTCGAGGGGCGGATCGCTCGGGGCGAACTGCGGGTGGCGGAGATCGACGGGGAACTGGCCGGCGTGGTGTCCGTCTCCGAGCAGGCGGCCGACTACGTGAGCCCCGCGCCCGAGCCGGAGCTGTTCATCAACCTGCTGGCGACCGAGCGCCGGTTCAAGGGTTCCGGCGTCGGCGCCGCGCTGCTGGCGGAGGCCCGCGCCGAGGCGCGGCGGCGCGGGCTTCCGCTGCTGCGGGTGGACTGCTACGCCGGTGACGACGGCAAGTTGAAGGCCTGGTACGCGAGCCAGGGCTTCACCGAGGTGGAGCCGTTCGTCGTCCGGCGCGAGGGGCGCCCGGACTGGCCGGGCATGCTCTTCGCGGAGGAGGTCGACCGCGACGGACGGGGCGTCAGCTCGCCCTGACCACCTGCACCTCGCCCCGGGGCTGGCGCTCTCGCTGGCGGGGGACGAAGACCAGCGCGTGCTCCTGCCAGTCCAGCCGCAGCCGCAGGTTGCCGATCCGGGCGAGGACCAGGCCGACGGCGGCGGCCGCGATCGCGGAGACCAGACCGCAGGCGACCAGCCCGACCCTGGGGCCGAACTGCTCGGTGACCCAGCCCACCAGCGGGGCGCCGAGCGGGGTGCCGCCGGCGAAGACCATCATGAACAGGCTCATCACCCGGCCCCGCATCTCCGGCGCGGTCCGCAGCTGCACCAGCGCGTTCGAGGCCGTGTTGAAGGTCAGGCCGAGCAGGCCGACCACCGTCAGCACCGCCGCGAACAGCCAGAACCAGGGGGCGGCCGCGGCCGTCGCCTCCAGCACGCCGAAGCCCAGCGCCGCGCCGACCAGCAGCCGCAGCCGGGGGCGCGGGCGGCGGGCGGCGAGCAGCGCGCCGACCAGGGAACCGGCCGCCAGAGCGGTGTTGAGCAGGCCGTACATGCCCGGGCCGACGTGGTACACCGAGTAGGCGAAACCGGACAGCACGGTCGGGAAGTTGAAGCCGAAGGTCCCGATGAAGCCGACCAGCACGATCGGCCAGATCAGGTCCAGGCGTCCGCCCACATAGCGCAGCCCGGCGCGCAACTGGCCCTTCTCACGCGGCACTCGGGGGCCGCGTCGCAGCTCGCTCGCGCGCATGGCGAGCAGGCCGAGGATGACCGGCACGAAGGACACGGCGTTGACCGCGAAGGCCCAGCCCGCTCCCACGGCGGCCATCAGCACGCCGGCGATGGCCGGACCGATCAGCCGCGCGGTCTGGAAGTTGGCGGCGTTGAGGCTGACCGCGTTGCCGAGGTCGGCCTTGCCGACCATCTCGACGACGAAGGTCTGCCGGGCCGGGTTGTCGACGACCGTGACCAGGCCGAGCAGCAGGGCGAAGACGTAGATGTGCCAGACCTGCACGGCCCCGGACAGGGTGAGGCCGGCCAGCGCGGCGGCGAGGACGCCCATCGCGCCCTGCGTGGCCATCAGCAGCTGCCGCTTGGGCAACCGGTCGGCGAGCACTCCGCCGACGAGGCCGAAGAGCAGCACGGGCAGGAACTGCATCGCGGTGGTGATGCCGACCGCGAGGGTGCTGCCGGTGAGGCTCAGCACCAGCCAGTCCTGGGCGATGCGCTGGATCCAGGTGCCGGAGTTGGACAGGACCTGTCCGGCGAAGAAGTAGCGGTAGTTACGGTTGTGCAGCGCGGCGAACATGCCGCGCCTGCGTTCGTCGGGGTCGGTGGTGTTGGTCGTGGCTCCGTCGGTCGAAGGCAAGATTGCTAAGTCCCCTGATCGGCTGTCAGTTACTGCTCAGAGTTGCGCCAGGCGCTCCAGCACGGGTGCGGCCGCGCGCAGCACGGCCCACTCCTCCTCCGTCAGGCCGGAGGCGAGGTCGGCCAGCCAGGCGTCGCGCTTGGCCCGGCTCTGGTCGAGGATCGCCTCGGCCTGCTCGGTGCTGCTGACGACGACCTGCCGGCGGTCCTCGGGGTGCGGCTCGCGTCGGACGAGCTGCTTCTCCTCGAGCATCGCGACGATGCGGGTCATCGACGGCGGTTGCACGTGCTCGCGCCGCGCCAGCTCCCCCGGGGTGGCGCTGCCGCACCGGGCGAGGGTCGCCAGCACCGACATCTCGGTCGGGCTGAGCGACTCCTCGACCCGCTGGTTCTTCAGTCGCCGCGAAAGGCGCATCACGGCGGAGCGCAGCGTGCTGATGCACGCGGCATCGCGCTCGGACAACTCAGGCATGTTGTTTAGACTAGCTCATTACCTTCGCTAACGAAAATGCTTTACCGCACCACCCTCAGCACCAGGGGTGCGCTGTCGTTGCGCGGGTTCGGGTCCAGGTAGTTCGGGGCCAGGAACCGGACGGGGATCCGGAGCACCTTGCCGCGGGCCGCCGGGTGGACCACCCAGCGGAAGGTGAAGACCACGCTGTGGCCGGGCAGGATCGGCGCCGCCACCCCGCAGTCCCACTCCCCCGAGTCGGAGGAGCAGGCGGCCGGGAACGCGCCGACGGGCTGGAAGCCGCTCGGCAGGTTCTGCGTCAGGTCGAAGTACGCCCGGGGCGCGACGGCACGGTAACGGCCGTGGTTGGTGACGACCAGCCGGGTGACCACGGGGGCGGCCCCGGGGTGGAGCGGCTGCTTCGGCGTGATCCAGCTCAGCCCGAAGTCGGAGCCGGCCTTGACGAGCAGCCTCGCCCTGGCGGTGTTGTCGGCGGGCGTCGGGTCCACCGCTCGGCCGATGGACGCCGCCGCCGTGATGCTTTCGACCGTGCCGGGCCGGATCCCGCGGGAGACCTGGACGTGCAGCTGGGAGCCGGCCCATCCGCTGCCCGGGTAGGAGGGGCACCACACCGTGCGGTGGTCGGCGGAGGAGCGGCAGTCCGGCGAGTTCTGGTCGTGGAGGTAGCGCAGGCCCCGCGGCAGGTGGACCACGACGGCGAAGTGGCCGAGCGTGCCGCGCAGCAGCTGGGTCTCGGCGTCGAGCAGCAGCACCTTGCCGGGCGCGATGCGCGGGGTGTCCAGCGTCAGCGTGGTTCTCACGTCCACCCGCGGCGCGGCCGCAGAGGCGGACGCGGCCCCGGTCAGGACGAGGCCGAGCACGCCGAGTCCGGCAAGGGCGGCGCGGACGGCGTTTCTGACGGTCCGTCTTCTGTGCATGGGGTGACCTCTCTGTGAACCTCCTGTGTCCACGGAGACCTGCGGGTCCCGGCCCTGGTTGCACACGGACGACGAAGCCCGCCAGAACTACGCCAAGTCGCGTAGTTCCGGCGGGCCTTGTCGGACTACTGGGCCAGGCCCAGCGCCGGCATCAGGTAGTAGAAGGCGAACACCGCGGCGACGACGTACAGCGGCAGCGGCACGTCCTTGCCCCGGCCGACGGCCAGGCGCAGCACGCAGAAGGTGATGAAGCCGAGGCCGATGCCGTTGGTGATCGAGTAGGTGAACGGCATCATCACCATGGTCACGAAGGCCGGGATGGCGATGGTGAAGTCCGACCAGTCGATCTCGCGGATGCCGCCCGCCAGGATGAGGAAGCCGACGACGAGCAGCGCGGGGGTGGCCGCCTGGCTGGGGACCATGGTGACCAGCGGCGTGAAGAACAGCGCCACCAGGAACAGCAGGCCGGTGACGATGCTGGCGAAGCCGGTGCGCGCGCCCTCGCCGGCGCCCGCGGTGGACTCCGCGAAGCAGGTGCCCGCGGAACTGGAAGTGGCGCCGCCGGTGATGGTCGCGATGCCGTCGACCAGCAGGACCCGGTTCATGCCGGGCAGGTTGCCCTGCCTGTCCGTCAGGTGCGCCTCGTCCGCGACGCCCATGATCGTGCCCATCGCGTCGAAGAAGCAGGACAGCAGCACGGTGAAGACGAACAGGATGCCGGTGAGCACGCCCACCTGGGAGAAGCCGCCGAACAGGCTGACCTTGCCGACCAGGCCGAAGTCCGGGGTGGACACGATGCTGTGCGGGAAGGACGGGGCGGTCAGGCCCCAGTTCGCGGCTGGGATGTGCGCGATCTTGTCGACGACGACGGCCACGACGGTGGCGACCACGATGCTGATCAGGATCGCGCCGGGCACCTTGCGGACCAGCAGGATCAGGGTGAGCAGCGTGCCCAGGATGAAGATCGCGACCGGCCATCCGGTGAGGTGCCCGCTGCCGCCCAGCTGGATCGGCACGGTGGTGTGCGCGGCGTCCGGGATGCGGGAGGCGAAGCCGCCGTCGACCAGGCCGATCAGCGCGATGAAGAGGCCGATGCCGATGGCGATGGCCTTGCGCAGCCCGAGCGGCACGGCCGCCATCACCCGCTCCCGCAGGCCGGTGGCCACCAGCACGATGATCGCCAGACCGGCCAGGACCACCATGCCCATCGCGTCCGGCCAGCTCATCTTGGGGGCGAGCTGGAGGGAGACGACGCTGTTGACGCCGAGCCCGGCGGCCAGGGCGATCGGGACGTTGCCGATGACGCCCATGAGCAGCGTGGTGAAGGCGCCGGTGATGATCGTCGCGGTCACGAGCTGCGGGTAGCCGAGGTGGTGCCCGAACTTGTCCACACCCGAGGAGAGGATGATCGGGTTCAGCACGATGATGTAGGCCATCGCGAAGAAGGTGGCGATGCCGCCCCGGATCTCACGGGCGAAGCTGGACCCGCGCTCGGAGATCTTGAAGAAGCGGTCGACGGCGTTGCGCGGTGGGGTGCCGGTCGGCTCGGCGGACGTGGTCGTGGCGGCGTCGGCCAGCGAAGACATGCTCGGGTCCTAGGGGGTCGAACTGCGGCGTGCTGCGCATGCCGAAGCAAGCCGACACGCCGTAGGGATAGAACCATTGTGCAATACACAAAATGTTTCAGCCATCTACGCACGTAGATTGTGCGAACCTACAGGGGACCCTGCGGGGCGCGAGGATCCCCCACCCTTCGGGCGGGAGGTGCCCCCCCGGAAGCAACCCACCGCCCCGGGAGGTTCGTCCCGCACACGGGGCCGGACCTCCCAGGGTGGTGGGCTGTTCGCGGGGGCGCCTCCCGCCCGAAGGGTGGGGGGTGCTCGCGCCCCCGCGGGTAGCCTGTGGGGCGTGAAGACGACGAAACTGCCCTCCGCGCCCCCTCTCGAGGTCGACGCCGTGCCGATCGTCACCGGGGGGACCGTGCTGTGGCTGGTCGGGTTCCTCGTCCTGCTGCCCTTCCACAGCAGCATGTCCGCGCACGGGCGCGGCGACTGGCAGTGGATCTGCCTGGCCGGCTTCGCCCTCGGGCTGGTGGGCATCTGGTACACCCGGGCCCGGCGGGACGCCATCCGGCGCGCCGAGCAGGCCGAGGTGGAGGAGCCCGCCTAGGGTCGGTGCCATGGGCACCAGCACCAGCGCACCCGGCCTGACCAGCGGTGAGGTGGCCGAACGGGTCGCCCGGGGCGAGGTGAACGACGTACCGGTGCGGTCCAGCCGGTCGACCCGGGAGATCGTCCGGGCCAACGTCCTGACCCGGTTCAACGCCATCATCGGCACGCTCTTCGTCGTCATCCTGGTCGTCGGCCCGATCCAGGACGGCCTCTTCGGGTTCATCATCGTCGCCAACACCGGTATCGGGATCGTCCAGGAGCTGCGTGCCAAGCGCACCCTCGACAACCTCGCCGTGATCGGTGAGGCGCGGCCCCGGGTGCGTCGCGACGGGAGCAGCCGGCCGGTGGCCAACAGCCAGCTGGTGCTGGGGGACCTGGTCGAGCTCGGCTCCGGCGAGAAGATCACCGTGGACGGCGAGGTGGCCGAGGCCGAGGGACTGGAGGTGGACGAGTCCCTGCTGACCGGCGAGGCCGACCCCGTGCTCAAGCACCCGGGCGACCCGGTCCTCTCCGGCAGCTTCGTGGTGGCCGGAAACGGCGCCTTCACCGCCACCCGGGTCGGGGCCGCCGCCTACGCCGCCCGACTCGCCGAGGAGGCGAGCCGGTTCACGCTCGTCAGGTCCGAGCTGCGCAGCGGCATCGACACCATCCTGCGCTACATCACCTACCTGCTGATCCCGACCGCCCTCGGCCTGATCCTCAGTCAGCTCTACGTCGAGAACCAGGACATGGCCGAGGCGGTCCGGCGCATGGTCGCCGGGATCGTGCCGATGGTGCCGGAAGGGCTGGTGCTGCTCACCTCCGTGGCCTTCGCCATCGGAGTCGTGCGGCTCGGCCGCCGCCAGTGCCTCGTGCAGGAGCTGCCGGCGATCGAGGGACTGGCGCGGGTGGACACCGTCTGCCTCGACAAGACCGGCACGCTCACCGAGGGCGGCATGGACGTCGAGCGGGTCGTTCCGCTCGACGGTGCCGACACAGCCTTCGTACGGCAGGCGCTCGGGGCCTTCGGCAGCTCCGAACCGAAGCCCAACGCCAGCCTCCAGGCCGTGGTCGACGCGTACCCGGCACCCGCGGACTGGCGGGTGGCCGGGACCGCGCCGTTCTCGTCGGCCCGCAAGTGGTCGGGGGCCGAACTCGTCGGCCCGGACGGGGAGCAGGCCACCTGGCTGCTCGGCGCGCCCGATGTGCTGCTTCCGCCGGGGGACCCCGCGCTGGAGCAGGCCGACGCGCTCGGCGCGCGAGGGCTGCGGGTGCTGCTGCTCGGCCGGACCAAGAACCCGCTGGCGGACCCGGACCCGGGGCTCGGGCTGGAGCCGCAGGCGCTGGTCGTGCTGCGGCAGCGGGTCCGACCCGACGCCGCCGACACGCTCGCCTACTTCGGACGCCAGCAGGTCGCCGCCAAGGTCATCTCCGGGGACAACGCCGTCTCCGTGGGCGCGGTGGCCGCCTCGCTGGGCCTGCCCCGCGCCGAGGACCCGGTGGACGCCCGCACCCTGCCCGAGCCGGCCGCCGACCCGGAGGGTCTCGCCGACCGGGTCGAACAGCACTCCGTCTTCGGCCGGGTGACGCCGCAACAGAAACGGGACATGGTCGGCGCGCTCCAGTCGCGCGGCCACCACGTCGCGATGACCGGCGACGGCGTCAACGACGTGCTGGCGCTCAAGGACGCCGACATCGGCGTCGCCATGGGCTCGGGCAGCGAGGCCACCCGGGCGGTCGCGCAGATCGTGCTGCTGGACAACCGCTTCGCCACGCTCCCGCTGGTGGTCGCGGAGGGCCGCCGGGTCATCGGCAACATCGAGCGGGTGGCCAACCTGTTCCTGGTCAAGACGGTCTACTCGGTGCTGCTGGCGCTGGCCGTCATCATCTGCCGGGTGCCGTACCCGTTCCTGCCCCGGCACTCGACCGTGCTCAGCGGGCTGACCATCGGCATCCCCGCCTTCTTCCTGGCGCTGGCCCCGAACAACGAGCGCGCCCGGCCAGGGTTCGTGCGGCGGGTGCTGCGCTTCGCCGTCCCGGCCGGGGTGATCGCCGGAGCGGCGGCGTTCGCCGAGTACCTGGTGGCCCGGGCCGACCACGCGACCGGCAAGGTCGCCGACACCAGTGCGACGACGCTGACCCTCTTCCTCGTCGCGCTGTGGGTGCTCGCCATCATCGCCCGCCCGTACACCTGGTGGCGGGTGCTGCTGGTCGCGGCGATGGGGGCGGGCTTCGGGCTGGTCCTGGTCGTGCCCTGGCTCAAGCACTTCTTCGAACTCGACCTGGCGGGCTGGCACGACCCGTGGACCGGTGTCGGGATCGCGCTCGTCGCGGGCCTGCTGCTCGAGATCTCCTGGCGGTTCGTCAAACTCCGCGGCTGACTTCTCCACGAGACCTCCCCAGCAGGACGACATCCGCACACGGGTCCGGCCGGTACCTTGCCGCCATGTCGACCACCGGTACCGCTGTTACCGCACCCGTGGAGCGGACCGCGTCCGCGTCCCGGCACAGACGCCTCGTCCCGAAGCCGGGCACCTGGCCCTACCTGCTGCTGGGGCTGGTCTTCCTCGCGCTCTACGCCGCCATGGAGATCAGCCGCTACCTGCACTACACGTCGATGTCCTGGGACACCGCCATCTTCGTCCAGGAAGTGCGCGACTACGCGGAGTTCAAGGCGCCGATCGTCCATGTCAAGGGCGCCGGCTACAACATCCTGGGCGACCACTTCAGCCCGGTCCTCGCGGTGCTGGCCCCGTTCTACAAGGTCTTCCCGAGCCCGCTGACGCTCCTGCTGGCCCAGTCCGTCCTCTTCGCCTCCTCGGTGACGATCGTCTCCGCGACGGCGGCCCGGCTGCTGACGCGGGCCAAGGGCCACGCCATCGGCGTGGCCTACGGCCTGTCCTGGGGCGTGCAGCGGGCGGTGGACTTCGACTTCCACGAGATCGCGTTCGCGGTGCCGCTGCTGGCGGTCGTACTGCGCAACGTGCTGCTGCGGCGCTGGTACCGGGCCACCTTCTGGGCGCTGCCGCTGGTACTGGTCAAGGAGGACATGGGCCTGACCGTGGCGGCGATCGGCCTGCTGCTCATCCTGTCCCGGCAGTGGTCCCTGGGAGCGCTGCTGATCGCCTTCGGCGCGGGCATGGTGCTGCTGACAGTGGGCGGCGTGATCCCGCACTTCAACGCCCACCACACGTACGACTACTGGAGCAAGCTGCCCGGCGGCTCGGTCTCGGCGATGCCGCTGCTGAGCAGTCTGAAGGGACTGCTCAGCCCCCTGTCCGTCAAACTGGCCACGCTGGGCTGGCTGTTCGGCATCACCGGCTTCATGGCGCTGCGGTCCCCGCTGGTCGTCGTGGCCCTGCCCACGCTGGGGTGGCGGTTCCTCTCCGACAACCACGACTACTGGGGCACGGCCTGGCACTACAACGCGGTGCTGATGCCCGTGCTCTTCCTGGCCCTGGTGGACGCGCTGCGCCGTGGGGAGAAGTCACGGCTCGGCTGGTACCGCAGCTACACCCAGTCCGCGGCGGTGCCGCTGGTGACCGGCGTGGCCCTGGCCCTGTGCGTGGCCCTGCCGGGCCTGCCGATCCGGTCGGTGTTCCAGCCCTCCTCCTACCGGGACACCGCGCGCAGCGCGATGCTGGACCGCGCCCTGGCGGGGATTCCGTCCGGCGCGGCGGTGGAGTCGAACGTGACCCCGATGGCCCACCTGGCCTCCCGCACCGACCTGTACTGGCTGGGCGGCGACCACAGCGCGCCGGACTACGTGGCTCTGGACCTCTCCTACGGCTGGTCGCCTGCGGCGCCGACGGACCTCCCCGGTTACGCCCAGCGTCTGCACCCGGGGACGACCTACCAAGTCGTCTTCCAGGAGGACCAGTTCGTCATCCTGAGGCACGTCAGCTAGCGGCCCCCGCCAGGGGCGCGAGGCTGCGGACAGGTGCGGCTCCGCCGCGTCAGCACGAGCAATCGTGCAGCCCGCCAGGGGCGCGAGGCTGCGGACAGGTGCGGCTCCGCCGCATCAGCACGAGCAACCATGCAGCCCCCCTGGGGCGCGGGGAACTGCGCGAGCAGCCCACCACTCGGGGAGGTTCGACCCTGAGTGCAGGCCGGACCTCCCCGGGTGGTGTGTTGCTCGCGCAGTTCCCCGCGCCCCAGGCGGGGCTGCATGATTGCTCACTCGAAGTCGCGTGCGGCGGACAGCTCGTAGGCCCGGTCGGGATCGCCCAGCAGNAGGCGGGGCTGCATGATTGCTCACTCGAAGTCGCGTGCGGCGGACAGCTCGTAGGCCCGGTCGGGATCGCCCAGCAGGGCCAGTACCTCGAAGCGGCGGTGCCATTGGCCGGCCGCCCAGGCCAGGCCCGCGGCGAGGCCCTCCGGGGTGGCCGCGTGGAGGGCGCCGAAGGGAACGGGCGCCGCGAACTCGTCGGGCTCCAGACCGCCCTCCGTGTCCTCCTCCAGCACCGGGGCCGGGCTGTCCGGGTCCCAGCGCCAGTCCACCGCCGCCTCCTCCCCGTCCGGGCCGACGACGAGCAGTTCCTCGTGCTCCTCGTAGAACTCCGGGCAGCCGGGCACCAGTTCGCGCACCACCTCCGGGACCCGGTGCACCGTGCCCTCGCTCAGCACCCGGCCGCCCGCGATCTCGCTGGCCAGGGAGACGTGCAGCCGCTCCGCGAGCGCCGCGGCCTTCTCCGGAGCGACGGTGATCAGCGGGAACGCGTCCAGCAGTTGCACCAGGTCGGGCGCGTCCGCGATGACCGCGTCCGCCACGTCCACGATCTCGGTGTGCGCCGGGCGGCGGTGGGTCGCCGGGTCGAGCGGGGGCAGGGCGCGGACGTCCTCCGGCAGCGCGATGCGCTCCAACTCCACGTCCGCCAGGGCGGTGTAGATGCCGTGGAGCTGACGGTGGCTCACCGGACGCTCCGGGTCGGTCAGCCGGTAGAGCACGTCGTCCGCGCCGTCCGGCTCCGCCAGCAGCGCGGCCAGCGTGGTGCGCACCCCGAGGGCGTGCAGGAAGGTCTCGTCGAGGGTGGTGCGCGCCTCGTCGTAGAGGCCCCGCAGCAGCGGGTCGGCGCCGGAGGCACGCAGACCGGCGGGGCGGCGGCCGTCCAGGACCGGATGGTCGCGCAGCCACCAGGCGGCGTAGGGCAGCACTTCGGCCGTGCCGCCGTCGGGCAGCCGGAGCCGGACGGGGGTGACCACGGCGTCGCGCAGCGGTGGGGCGGCGAGCAGGGCGAGGGCCTGCGGCCAGGCGTCGTCCGCCACCAGGTCGAGGTCGCGCACGGCCACCAATTCGGCGGCGACGAGCGGGACCGGGAAGTCGTCGCTGAGGTGCGGCTCGGTGACCTCCTCCGCCCAGTCGGCCAGTCCGTCGGGAGCCTCGTCGAGCAGGGCGGTGGGCTCGCCCCCGAGGGCGTGGTCCACCGGGGCGGTGGGGTCGAAGCGCTCCAGGTCGTCCGTGTCCAGCACGGCCTCCTCGGCCCTGAGCAGGGTGAAGCCGTGCGCGACCCCGACGGCCCTGAGGACGTCGGCGCCCCAGCGCTCGACCCAGTCCTCGTCCAGGAAGACCGCGTCCTCCTCGCGTACGACGGCCGCCAAGGGGCTTCCCGGGAGCACGAGTTCACCGGCCGGGGTGGGCTCGCCGTCCTCGTCCTCGGGGAGCGCGAGCCGGGCCAGCCACGGGTACTCGCCGGGGCCGATGCCGGCGGCGCGGACGAGCCGCAGCACGGCCTCGGCGAGGTCCTCGGCCTCCTGCTCGTCCTCCAGATCGGCCGAGGCGGCGACGGCGGCGCGGACCTCGGGAGTGTCCAACACCGCCGCGGGAGTGGCGAGTCCGGCCCCGAGCTTCTCCAGCAGCGGGTGGGCGGCGTCGGGGTGGGCGAGCCGCAGCCCCAGCAGCGCCAGGTCCTCGGCACTGACGTCGCCGTCGCCCGAGGGGACGAGGACGCGGCGCGGGCCGGTGACGGTGCGTCCGTCGACGAGCGGGACGGGGAGCGCACCCAGGGCTTCGGGGTCGGCCCCGGCGAGCGCGCCGTAGAGGTTGCGCCACCACTGCGGCTCGCGGTCGAGGTTGGCCAGCAGGTCCACGGTCTCGGCGAGCGGCACCCGGCGGACGCCGAGCGTGCGCGGCTCCTGGCGGCGTTCCAGGCCCGCGGGCAGCAGGCCCGGCAGCACCTCGCCGAGGGCGCGCACGATGGACGCGTCCGCGCCTTCGAGCAGGACGGAGTCGCGGGGGCGCAGCGCCAGCTCGGGGTCCTCCACGCCCGGCAGGAAGGGGACTTCGGGCAGGCGGTCGAGCACGGCCCGGCGCAGCCGGCCGTCCAGCTCGCCGCCCGGTCCGAGCGGCGCGGGGACGAGCCGCAGCGAGGACAGCGACGCCCCGCGGCTGCGGACCAGTTCGGCATAGGCGTCGGCGGCCTGCGTGACGAGAAAGTCACTGAGCGGCCCGGGGGCGATGTGACGCCGGGTCGAGTCCAGCGGGAAGGAGGCGATGAGCAGGGCGGGCAGGTCGAGTTGCTCGTCGCTCGGCGTGGGCGCGTGGACCACGGGGGCGGTGCGCGGGCGCTGCGGCTCGCCGCGCTCGTCCACGGGGACGGCCCAGGTGACGGACCAGTAGGGGCGGTGCCGCTCCTCGGTGGTGCGGTCGGCGAGCAGTTCGGGGGCGAGGGTGCCGCTGCGGCTGACGATCTGCCAGCGGAAGGCCTGCTCCCGGTCGGTGACCAGGACCTGCTGCGGGCCGTCCGGGGTCTCCTCGGCTGTCGAGCGGGTGAGCCGGCGGACGCTCCCGTCCTCGTGCTCGATCTCCAGCTCGTGCAGTCCGGGGAGGGTGAGCAGCAGGGCGTCGTCGACCTCGTCCAGCAGACGGCGCGTCAGATCCTGTGCGGCGGCGTCGCGCAGGGGCAGCACGACGACGGTCTCGAAGCCGGCCGGCGGCTCGCCCTCGGCGGCGAAGGGCAGGCGGAGCAGCGGCAGGTGCCCGTCGCGGCGGCGCAGCTCGTCGCCCAGCTCGGGCACGGACTCGACCAGCGCGCGGGCCTCGCCGAGGGACCAGCGGACGCCGCCGCTGCGGCTGAGCACGGCGGGCTCGTCGGTGACCGCGAGGACGGCGGAGAAGCCGACGCCGAAGCGGCCG
>NZ_JBHSQJ010000002.1:0-66711 GCF_042658505.1 Streptacidiphilus monticola
CCGCTGCCCGGCAACGCGTTCAAGGTCGTACTGGCCCGCAATCTGGTCGCGCGCACCCTGACGGAGCTGACCCCGTCCCCCGGAGCCCCCTCCCATGGAGCCGAGCGATGACCCGCGAACCCGTACTCGGCACGCCCGTTCCCCGCCTTGAAGCCGAGACCAAGACCCACGGCACCGCCCGCTACGCGGGCGACGTGCTGCCCGAGCACCTGGCCTTCGCCTGGCCGGTCCCGGCCACCGTCGCCCTCGGCCGCGTGGCCGGCATCGACGCCGACGACGCCGCCCGGGCACCCGGCGTCCTCGCCGTCCTCACCCACGAGAACGCCCCGCGGCTGCACCCGGGCGAGGACGGCACGCTCGACGTGCTGCAGTCCCCCGCCGTCCCGCACCGCGGCTGGCCCGCCGCGCTCGTCGTGGCCGACACCCTCGACAACGCCAGGGAGGCGGCCGCGCTGCTGCGGGTGCGCTACGAACCGGAGACCGCCGAACTGCTGACGGGCCCTCAGGATCCGCGGGCCTACCGCCCGGAGCAGGCCAACGGCGGGCACGAGGCGGACCTCGACACGGGCGACTTCGCCGAAGCCTTCGCCGCCGCGCCGGTGCGGCTCGATCTCACGTACCGGATCCCGGCCCTGCACAACCACCCCATGGAGCCGCACACCAGCACGGCGCTGTGGCAGGAGAACGGCGACCTCGTGGTCTACGACTCCAACCAGGGCTCCACCACCGTCCGCGACACCCTCGCGGACCTGTTCGGGCTGGAGCCCGGGCAGGTCCGTGTGATCACCCAGCACGTCGGCGGCGGCTTCGGCTCCAAGGGGACGCCCCGCCCGCAGGCGGTGCTCGCGGCCATGGCCGCGAAGGTCGTGGGCCGGCCGGTGCGGCTCGCCCTCCCCCGCGGCCAGATGGCCGCGCTGGTGGGCCACCGGGCCGCCTCCGTGCAGCGCGTCCGGCTCGGCGCGGACCCCGGCGGGCGGCTGCTGGCCCTGGCCCACGACGCCTTCAACTCCACGTCCACCGTGCGGGAGTTCGCCGAACAGTCCGCCGTCCCGGCACGGGTGATGTACGCGGTGGGCAACCTGCGGACCACCCACCGGGTGGCCGCGCTGCCGATCCCCTCCCCGTCCTGGATGCGGGCCCCGGGCGAGTGCCCGGGCATGTTCGCCCTGGAGTCGGCCATGGACGAACTCGCCTGTTCCTGCGGCGTGGACCCGATCGAGCTGCGGGTGCGCAACGAGCCGACGGTCGAACCCGGCTCCGGCCGCCCGTTCGCCGCACGGTCCCTGACGGAGTGTCTGCGCGAGGGCGCCCGCCGCTTCGACTGGGACCGGCGCGAGCCGGCCCCCCGCTCGCGCCGGGAGGGCAGGCTGCTGCTCGGCACCGGGGTGGCGGCCTCCACCTACCCGCTGCTCCTCGTCCCGAGCCGCGCCGAAGTGCAGGCGGTGGCGGGCGGCTTCGAGGTCCGGGTCAACGCCACCGACATCGGGACCGGCGCCCGGACCGTGCTCGCGCAGATCGCCGCGGACGCCCTGGACGTGCCGCTGGAGTCGGTGCGCATCCGCATCGGCGACAGCGCGCTCCCACCCGCTCCCGTCGCGGGCGGCTCGGCCGGGACGAACGCCTGGGGCTGGGCGGTCCACGACGCCGCCCGCGCGCTGCGGCGCCAACTCGCCGACGGCGGACCGGACCTGGCCGCCGCTGACACCGGTGCGGCCGTGGCGGACGCCCCCGACCTCGCCCGCCACGCCTTCGGCGCGCAGTTCGCCGAAGTCGCCGTCGACCGCGACACGGGCGAGGTCCGGCTGCGCCGCCTGCTCGGCGTCTTCGCGGTCGGCCGGGTGCTCAACCCGCGCACCGCCCGCTCCCAACTGGCCGGCGGTATGGCGATGGGCGCATCCATGGCGCTGATGGAGGGATCGCCGCTCGACGCCGCGTTCGGCGACTTCACCGCCCGGGACCTGGCCGCCTACCACGTCGCGGGCTACGCCGACCTGCCCCGGATGGAGGTCGCCTGGCTGGACGAGACGGAGCCGCACGCCACCCCCATGGGATCGAAGGGCATCGGCGAGATCGGCATCGTCGGCACCGCCGCGGCGGTCGCCAACGCGGTGCACCACGCCACCGGGGTCCGGGTCAGGGACCTGCCCCTGCATGTGGAGCGGCTGCTCCAGCCCTGGCACAGCGAGGACCCGCGCTAGTGCGGGGTCCGGACAGGTCCACCGGGTTGCGGCGCCCGGGACGGCACTCTCCCAGCCTACGGCCGGGGTGCCCCCACGCCGCGTGGTCGGGCGCGCCCAAGTGCATCCAGTACGAGGGCGACCCTCCCCTCTGCGATCGTCCCCCAGCCCTCGGCCGGGGTGCCCCCACCACCGGACACCGCAACCCGGCGAACCTGTCCGGACACGGCACCAGGGCCTGGCCGGGCTGACGGCACGTCAGCAGGCGGGGGCCAGCGGGGCGTGGTGCTCGCGGACGCGCCGCTCCAGGGCGGCGACGACCGCCGCCTCCTGGCCCGGAGCCGGCTCCGCCCCCGCCGCGTCCCGCAGTTCGGCGGCGTTCATCAGCACCCACCGGCCCGACGCGGTGATGCCCGTCGCCAGCAGCCGCCGGGTGCGCGCACCCTCCTCCCCGTCGCACAGCCACCACAGCCGGCCGACCGGGACGGCGGGTTCGCGCTCGCGCAGCAGGGTCCGCTCGCGGAACCAGCGGCGCTCGGTCTCGAAGGCGACGCGCTTGACCGAGCCAGGCATCCCCGCCGCCCCCAGTGCGTCCAGCAGTTCGCCCAGACGGGCCAGCAGCGCGCGCCAGGCGGCGAGGCGCGCGCCGAGGCAGGGTTCGCACAGGTCTCGGTAGTAGCCGGTGACCCGGCCGTCATCCTCGTCCCGGCGGTAGGCCTGGTGCGAGGCGCAGCAGTCCCGCCCGCAGTCGGTGCAGCGGGCCGTGGCGGGCAGGCCGCAGCGGCGGTCCGCGAGCGGCAGTTCGCAATCGGCACCCATGGCCGGATTCTGCTCCCGGGCACCGCCGGAGCGCGGCCGTCCCGGCGGCATGTCACCCGTTCCGATGAACGGATCATCCCCTCGGCCGCCCGGCAGCTGGTTGCTCCGCCGGAGCCCGCCGCGCCCCCGCCCGCCCGGTCCCCCGCCGCGAGCCGGACAGCAGAACCGGCCGATCACGGCATTAGCGTGGGACCGGACAGATCACGCCGTCGAGAGGCACCCAGGTGGTCCCGAAGCACCTCAAGCACGTCGCCGTCGTGACGACGGGCGGCATCCTGCTGGTGGCCGGCATCGCGCTGCTGGTCCTGCCCGGGCCGGGAATGCTGCTGGTGCTGGCGGGGCTCGTCGTACTGTCCAACTCCTTCCCGCGGCTGGAACGCCATGTCGAGCCGGTCCGGCGGCTGGCCCTCCAGGGCATGCGCGAGAGCGTCTCCTCCCCGCTGCGGATCGCGGGCTCGGTGCTGGCAGGCCTCGCGCTCATCGCCGCCGGGATCGTCTGGGGCCTGGTCCCGACGCTGCCGTTCTCCGGCTGGCCCACCGGGTCCGGGCTGATCCTGTCCGGCCTGATCCTGCTCGGCCTGCTCGGCTACAGCTACCGCAACGTGACCCGCGAGCGCGCCGCACAGAGCGCCTGACGGCCCGTCAGCCGGCCCGGCGGCGACGCCGGGTGAGCGCAGCAGCAGCGCACCGCCGCCGGCCGCCACCCGCCCGGCCGCCCCGGCCGTCCGGTTCCCCGTTCGGAGGCGGCACGCGGACACACCGGGCGCGGACCGCTCAGCGTGCCGGGATCAGCCGCGGCAGCAGCTCCGCCAGTCCCCGCACGCTCCGGCAGACGTGCATCGGCACCACGCCGGCGTAGTCGAGCGCGGCCGAGTCGCCCGTCCCCCAACGGTCCTCCGGCTCCGGATTGAGCCAGCAGACGCGGTGGGCGCGAGCCGCGATCCGGTGCAGGGCGGCCATGCCCGGGTCGAAGCCGTTGGTCCGGGCGTCGCCCAGCACCAGCACCGTGGTCCTCGGCCCGACCGCGTCGAGGTACCGTTCGGCGAACTCGCCCAGGGCCGACCCGTAGTCACTGCTGCCGTGGTGGCCGCCGACCCTGGCCTCGGCCACGATTCGGCGGGTGAGCCCGGCGGGGTCGGGCGTGTCCGCCACCAGCCGGGTGACCTCGTCGGCGCGGTTGACGAAGGCGAACACGCGCAGCCGGCTGAACTGGTCGTCCATCGCCTTGGCCAGCGCCATGGTGAAGCCCGCGAAGCCCGCCACCGACCCGGACACGTCGCACAGCAGCACCAGGTCCGGGCGGACCGGGCTGCGCCGCCGGTAGGCGGGCTTCACCGGGACGCCCCCCGTGGCGAGCGAGCGGCGGAGCGTGCGGCGGATGTCCACGGTGCCGCCGGCCGCCCGGCGGCGGCGCCGCGCCAGCCGGGTCGCCAAGCGCCGCGCCAGCGCGGGCAGCAGGCGGCGCAGTTCCTCCTGCTGGGCGGCCCCGGCCAGGGTCAGGTCCAGCCGGTCGACCGGGGTGGGCAGGGCGCGGGCGGCCACCAGCTCCGGGCCGCGCAGCTCCGCCACCCGGCGCCGGGCCTCGGCGTCGATCTGCGCCCGGAAAGCGGCGATGCGCCGCCGGACCTCGTCGGCGTTGAGCCGGTCCGCGTACCCGGCCCCCGCGCGGGCGTCGCGGACCCGGGCGAGCAGCGTCTCCGGCTGAAGCCGGGACAGGGTCTGGTGCGCCGACCAGCCGCCGCCCCCGGCCGGTCCCGCCGACCCGTATCGGCCCAGCAGCGCCACCGCCTCACCCGCGAGCTGGGTGAGCTCGGCCCGGTCGTCGGCGGCCAGGGCCTCGGCGAGCCGTTCCCGCAGTCGCTCGGTCGTGGCCGGTTCCGGGCCGCGCTGCCGGGTCTGCTCCAACTCGCCCACGCCGAGCGGGAAGTAGAGGTCGAAGGTGGCGTCGAAGAGCGCCCGCTGGTGCTCGGCCCGCAGCAGCGCGGCGGCCAGCCCGGCGCGCGCCTGCTCCCGGTCGGCGAGCCCGAGCGCCTCGAGCACGGCGGCGGCGTCCACCGTCTCGCTGGGCCCGATGCGCAGCCCCTGCCCGCGGAGGCTGCCGACGAAGGCGGTGAGGCGGGCGGGGAGGTCGTTCACGCCGGGGCCAGCCGGTGGAGGGCGGCCCGGATGTCCTCCTGGTGCTTGAGGAGCACGCCCAGACTCTCGCGGACCACCCCGTTGTCGAGGCTGTCCGCGCCGAGAGCGAGCAGAGTGCGGGCCCAGTCCACCGTCTCGGCCACCGAGGGCGGCTTGCGCAGGCCCATCGTGCGCAGCGAGTTCACCACCCGCACCAGCGACCCGGCCAGCACGGCGTCGATCCCCGGCACCTGAAGCCGGACGATGGACTGCTCCAACTCCGGCTCGGGGAAGTCGAGATGCAGGAAGAGGCAGCGCCGCCGCAGCGCCTCCGAGAGCTCGCGCACGGCGTTGGACGTCAGCACGGTGAACGGCCGCCGCCGGGCACGCACGGTGCCCAGCTCCGGGACGGTGACCTGGAAGTCGCTGAGCACCTCCAGCAACAGCCCCTCCATCTCGACGTCGGCCTTGTCGATCTCGTCGATGAGCAGCACCGTGGGCCGCTCGGCGCGGATGGCCGCGAGCAGGGGGCGGGCCAGCAGGAACTCCTCGGTGAAGATGTCCTCGCGGGTGTCCTCCCACTGCTGGCCGCGCCCGGCGGTGATCCGCAGCAGCTGCTTGGCGTGGTTCCACTCGTAGAGCGCGCGGGCCTCGTCGATGCCCTCGTAGCACTGGAGCCGGACGAGGTCCGCGTCCGCGAGCCGGGCGACGGCCTTGGCCAGCTCGGTCTTGCCGACCCCGGCCGGTCCCTCCACGAGCAGCGGCTTGCCGAGCCGATCCGCGAGGAACACGGTCGTGGCCACGGCCGTCCCCGCCAGGTACCCGACCTCGGCCAGCCGCGCGGCCGCCTCCGCGGGCGACCCGAACTGCCCGCCACCCTGTCCGTCGCCGCCCAGCATCCGCCACCCCACTGCCCTACTTACCGGTAACAAGCCGTCAGCTTCCCACGCGGGCGCAGCGAACGCCAGAGCCCCGGCCGACCGCCCCGCGCATCCAGGACACGGCAACGACGGTCGGCCGCCGTACCCGGCGCTCACGCCCCCACCGGCCGGCGGCAGCGGCGAACGACGGACCCAGTCGCCTGAGGCGCCCACACCCTCGACAGCCCTGAGGGCAGCGACAGCCGCCGAACGCCTGCGGCGTCGGCACGAGGCGACGAACACCAGGGCTCCGGTGGTCGCACGCGCCGCCCGGCAGCCGCCTGCGTTCCGGGCGACGGCCGGGGGCCGACACCGGCGACCCGCAGGTGCACCTGACCCCGTATCGGAGCCGCCCGCGCCCGCCGACCGTCTCCGCCCCCGCCGCACCGCACAGGGACCGAACTCCCGTCCGCTCCAAAGGCGTTCACCTCCTCCGCGTCGGGGCCGCGAGCAAGGTCAGCGCAGCCGCGAGCAGAAGGAGGCCTGCCCAGGACGCCAGCGGCAGCCGCTCACCCAGCCGGTGAAGCTGACCCCGTGTCGGAGCCGCCCGCGCCCGCCGACCGTCTCCGCCCACGCCGCACCGCACAGGGACCGAACACCCGTCCACCCCAAAGGCGTTCACCTCCTCCGCGCCGGGGCCGCGAGCAAGGTCAGCGCAGCCGCGAGCAGAAGGAGGCCTGCCCAGGATGCCAGCGGCAGCCGCTCGCCGAGGACGGCCAGCCCGAGCAGCGTCGCCACCGCCGGTTCCGCGAGGGTGAGCGTGGTGGCCACCTGGGCGTCCACGACTCGCAGTCCCGCGCCGAAGAGCCGGTAAGCGGCGAAGGTCGTCAGCAGCGCGAGGTGGGCGACCACCAGGCCCGCGCGGGGGGTGACCAGTTCGGCCCCGCCGAAGAGCAGCACGGGCGCGGCCAGCGGCACGGCGGCAAGACCGAACATCGCCCCGAGCACCGCCTCCGGCTGCTCGCCTCGCTGCACCAACCGCCCGCCGAGGACGGCGTAACCGGCGTAACCGAAACCGGCGAGCAGCGCGAGGGCCACCCCTGCCACGTCCAACTGAGCGGCTCCGCCCGTCAGTTGTGGCCCCAGCACCAGTCCTGCGCAACCCGCAACCGCGGCGGCCGTCGCCGCCGCCCGGCGCGCGCCGGGACGTTCGCCGCCGCCGAGCCAGGCCAGCAGGCCGGTGAAGACGGGCGCACTGCCGAGCGCCAGCACCGTCGCGACCGCGACGCCGGTCCGGGCGACGGCCGGATAGAAACTCGCGGGATAGACGGCCACCGCCAGCGCCCCCAACACGAGCAGCAGCCGGTCGCGCCCGGTCGAGCGCCACAGCAGGGCAAGCGCGCCCCTGCCGCTGCCGAGCAGCAGCAGGCCGCCGATGGCGGTCCCGGCGCAGCCCACGGCGAGCGGTGAACCACCGGAAGGGGCGAGGGAGGAGACGGTCCCGGTGGTGCCCCAGAGCACCGAAGCCGCGAGGATGCGCGCGATCCCGCCGCCGCGCTGCGAGCGCGCGGGCGCGGCAGGGCGCGCGGGGGTGGAGGAAGTGGAAACCATGGAAGTGGACTCTTTTCGTCGCCTGCGTCGGAGGGGTTCCGGACGCGGCGGGCACACCGCCGATGCCACCGGCCTGCCGCGTCAGCGGCGGTCAGCAGCAGCCGTGCACGCGCCGCTCAGGCGCCGAGGGGTGGCAGAACGACGTGCCAGTAGGTGTCCACGCCCCGATCGTATGCGCGCCGCCCGGCAGGGCTCCCCGGTTTCCGCCATTCGGGACGGCTGGAGCACCCCTCCCGGCGAACCGCGGGTAAGGCGCCCGATCCCGCCGCCTGCGCAGCCCCCGGCCCAAGGCCGGGCACGCCCCCGACGCGCCGCCCAGCACCGGCCCACGGCGTTCCCCGGCCGTTCCCCGGCCGTTCTCCAGCCGAGGGCCGGGAGACCAGCGCGGTCCGGCGGACCCGTGCGAGCCCACTGCA
This sequence comes from Streptacidiphilus monticola, assembly GCF_042658505.1. NCBI lineage: Bacteria > Bacillati > Actinomycetota > Actinomycetes > Kitasatosporales > Streptomycetaceae > Streptacidiphilus > Streptacidiphilus monticola. The sequence continues at coordinate 7,999 of NZ_JBHSQJ010000002.1, forward strand.
TCGACGCCCGACGCGGTCGGATGCCCCCCGAACGGCCGGACCACGGTCACGGCACCCGCTCCGACACCCCGGTGCCGGGTGCGGAGCCGTGGCCGCCGCCTCCACCCCCGCAAGGGTCCTTCGTAGCCCACATAGCGGTCACAGGCTGGCATGGTCAGAACCAGCGGCGAGGCTGGAACGCAGGGGCAGTACCGCCCCGTTCACCCCGTCCAACTGGAAGGTGTCCGCTCATGGCCCATGCCCTGTCCGTCGACGACCCTCTGCCGCATACCGAGGTCGCCGAAGGGCCGCCCGTGACCGCGCCCGACGGGGGCCAGTGGGCCACCGCGCTCGTCGCGGAAGCCGTGGCCGCCCGCCCTGTGGAGGAAGTGGTCCAGCTCCTGGCCCTGCTGCACCCGCACCCGCACAGCACGCCCGACCCTGCCGTCTGCACGATGGTGGCCAGTCGGCCGCCGGGCGACCTCGCGGTCGTCCTGCGCACCCTACGGGCGACGCAGCCAGCCGCCGCCGAGCGGATCCTCCGCGCCGCGGCTACGGCCAAGCCGCTGCCCGAACTGGCCGAGCTGCTCAAGCTGGTGGGCGGCGACCGCACCGAGGCGGACGCCGCGCTGCGCACCGTCGCCACCCAGCGGCCGGTGGACGACGTCGTCCGGCTCGCGGAGCTGCTCCGGACGGCCGCGCCTCCCCTCGAGTCCACCGACCCCGCCGATCCCGCGGAGCCGGTGGCGACCACCGCCCGCCGACGTCGGTCTGACGCGGCGTCAGCCTCCCGTGCGTCCGGCCCGTCCGCGGCCGCCCGGGGGGACCTGCTCGGCTGGTGTGCCTTCGCGCTGCTCGTGCTGGCGCTGGCCGTGCAGGTGCCGCTCCTGGTGGAGCGCTGGACGCACTCGCCCGCCATGAGCGCGACCGCCGCGGTGGGAGCCGGGTTGATCCTGCTCCTCTACGGCTGGCTCGCCCCCCGGGCCGCGCTCTCGCCGGTGCTCGTCGGCATCGTCGGCCTCGCGGTGGTGGCCGGGGACGCGCTGCTGCTGCTCCGCGTCCTGCCGCACACGGTCCAACTCTCCCGCAACGCAACCGTGCTGGCCGTCACCGGCATGGCCGCCGCGCTCGTCGCGCTGCTGCTCGTCTCGGTGCGTCTGCTCACCCCACGCCGGGCCTGAGCCTGGTGTCCGCGTCCGGGGCCCTGGCGTCGCCGGGGCCCCAGGGCGCACTCTGGAACCAGGCCACAGGAGGCGATCACGATGCAGACGCTCGTCGGTTGGCACATCGAGATGGAGTTCCGCGAGGAGGGCGCGAAGACCGCCGCGGTCGCACTGGTCCGGCTGCCGGACGGGACGGAGCTGCGTTCCCAAGGTTACACGAGCAAGCACCCGAACGACCCCGACCTGCCCCGCGTCGGCGAGGAACTGGCCGCGGCCCGGGCGCTGAACGACCTCGCGGGTCAGCTGCTGGCCAAGGCCCGCGGTGAACTGCAGGAGGAAACGCACATCCCCAACTACCCGCTGATGTGAGCCCCGTCGGGCTCGGCCGCGGCACCGGGCTCGGCAGCGCTCCTGGGCACGTCCGGGTCGTGGAACCACGAGGCGTCGAACAGGCGCTGCACCACCATCAGCACCAGGCCGAGCACCAGCGAGCCGACCCCGATGACGCTCACCCCGCCGACCCGGCCGACCACGGGCAGGTCCACCGAGGTGAAGCCGTAGGCCGGGTCGGCGTACACGTCGAAGGCGGCGTAGCAGAAGAAGTACAGCAGCATCAGGCCGCCGATCCCCGGCAGCAGCCCCTTGGACAGGAAGTCACGGACGCTGCGCCGCAGCTGACGCCGGAAGTACCAGACGCAGGCGAAGCCGGTCAGCCCGTAGTAGAAGGCGATGCCCAGCCCGACCGAGGCGATCGAGTCGGAGAGCACGTTGCCGCTGATCCGGGTGAGCAGCACGTAGAAGGCGATCGACGCCAGTCCCATCGCGACGGTGGACCAGGTGGGCGTACGGAACCGCCGGTGCACCCGCGCGAACTGGGCCGGGAGCGCCCGGTGCACGGCCATCGAGAAGCTGGTGCGCGCGGTCGGCAGGATGGTCGTCTGCGTGGACGCGGCGGCCGAGGTGAGCACCATGAGGATCAGCAGCTTGGACAGGAACCAGCCCACGCCGCTGGTGCCGAAGGCCGCGCTCCCCAGTCCTGACAGAACGTCACCCGAGTTGTCCGGGTTGGCCAGTCCGAGCCCCTTGTCGCCCGGCCCGGCGAAGGAGAGCGCCGAGGTGGACACCAGCGCGTAGATCAGCAGCAGCAGGACGGTGGACAGCACCGCCGCCCGGCCCGGCGTCCGCTCCTTGTCGCGGGTCTCCTCGTTGACCGAGACGGCCGTGTCCCAGCCCCAGTAGATGAAGATGGCCGACAGCATGCCCGCGGTGAACGCGCTGGTGGACGAGACCGCGAACGGGTTGAACCAGGACGCCGCGACGTGCACCGAGCCCGCCGGCGGATGGCTGCCGTACGCCTTGACCAGCGCCGTCACCGAGAAGACCGCCAGCATGAGGATCTCGACGCAGAGCAGCCAGCGCTGCAGGGCGGCGGAGACCTCGATGCCGACGTAGCAGATGAGCGTCATGATGACGATCCACACCACGCCCGCCACCGTGGTCCACAGCGCGCTGGCGGCGAGACTGCTGCTGCCGACCAGTTGGAAGCCGTAGGACCCGGCGATCTGCGCCAGGTTGGCCATGACGATGATGTCGGCGACGATGATCCCCCAGCCGCCCATCCACCCGGTGCGCGGGCCGAACGCGCGGGCGGCCCAGGTGAACGTGGTGCCGCAGTCGGCGTCGACGGCGTTCAACTCCTTGTAGGCGACGGCGATCAGCAGCATCGGCACGAAGCCGAGGATCGTGATGATCGGCGCCTGCAGCCCGACCCCGGCGACGATGATGCCGAGCGTGGCGGCGAGGCTGTAGGCCGGCGCGGTGGACGCGAGGCCGATGGCCACCGACGAGACGAGACCGAGCGCGTTGTCCTTGAGCCCCTTCTCCCCGGGGCCGGTACCCAGGGGTTCGGCGGGGAGCAGCGTGGGTTCGGCGGGTGTACCGGACATGACGGCCTCCCGGATGCGGGTGGTGGCTCCCATCCTCCTCCCGCTCCTCCCGGCGTGCCCTGCGCGGCGCGCCGGGGGACGATCGCAGCAGTCCACCGGCCCTTTCCGAGAGGAACCACCATGTCGGACCACAGCTACCGGGTGATCGAGGTCGTCGGCACCAGCTCCGAGTCCATCCACCAGGCCGTCCGCAACGGCATCGCCCGCGCCGCGGCCACCACCCGGAACCTGGACTGGTTCCAGGTCACCGAGATCCGCGGCGCGCTCGCCGACGGCGAGGTGGACCACTTCCAGGTCGGCCTCAAGCTCGGCTTCCGCCTCGAGGAGCCCAAGTAGCCGACGCCGCAAGGGCGGGGCCGCCCGGCTACTCGGCCTGCTCCAGGCGCTCGGCGGCCTCGTCCTCGAAGTCGAAGTGGTCCAGCGGTACGTCGTAGCGGTCCCCGAGCACCACGAGGTCGTGCACGCCGTGGACGACGACGGCCCGGCCGACGGGCCGGTCCTCGACGTCGTACGCCTGGGCCACGATCTGCTCGGACTTCTCAGGGTTCACCCGGACCGCGACGCGGGCCACTTCCTTCCCGGTCTTCATGATCCAAGCATGACGCTGCGCGGCCCCGCGTGCACGCCCAGGTACCACCGTGCGTGTCCCGCCTGTGGTCCACGCGGGTGGACCTGGCCCTCGCGCGCACGCCAGTTCGGTATGTCCCTGACGAATCCGGTTACACCTGAGACACCCCTGCCCTTCCCACCGAACAGAATGCAGAGAGGTGTTTTCCGGAATGCTGAAGAAGACGCTCGCTACGGCCGGCCTCGCCGCGGTTCTCGGTGTCGGCGCCCTGTCCACCCCCGCGTTCGCGGACACCGCCGGCAGCTCGTACGACCAGGACAGCCACATCGTGGTGACCACCTCGGGCCCGCACCCGGCCCAGGTCGTGGTCGATTCCTGCGTGCACGACAAGGCCGTGGCCCACAGTGGCGACGACTCGGACAACTTCGCCTGGGCCGCCCACCACGGCGTCGAGAACATCACCGTCAACGGCTGAGCGCCGGACTGGCGGCGACCGCCCCCGGGCCCTTGGCCCGGGGGCGGTCGCGCGTGAGGATGGAGACGTGTTCTTCCACGACCGCCGCGAGGCGGGCCGGGCACTGGCCGCACAGCTGGAACACCTGCGCGGGCCGGACCTCCTCGTCCTCGGGCTGCCGCGCGGCGGCGTCCCGGTCGCCGCGGAGGTGGCCGCCGCACTGGAGGCCCCGCTGGACGTGCTGCTGGTCCGCAAGCTGGGCGTGCCCGGCCATCGCGAGCTCGCGATGGGCGCGATCGGCGAGGGCGGGGTGCGGGTGCTGAACGACTCCGTGCTGCGGCAGGCGGAGGTGTCCCCCGCGCGGCTGGAGACGGTGGCCCGCGAGGAACAGGCGGTGCTGGACGAACGCGCCCACCGCTACCGGGGCTCACGCCCGGCGCCCGATCTGCGGGGCCGCACCGTCGTCATCGTCGACGACGGCATCGCCACCGGCGCGACGGCGCGGGCCGCCTGCGCGGTCGCCCGCGGGGCGGGCGCGGCCCGCGTCGTCCTGGCCGCCCCGGTGGCCCCTCCGGGGTGGACCCGCCCCTTCTCCGGTCTCGCCGACGAGACGCTCGCCCTGGACACCCCACCGGACTTCATGGGCGTCGGCCAGTTCTACGAGGTCTTCGACCAGACCTCCGACCAGGAGGTCCTCGCCTGCCTCAGCGCCCCGTAAGGCGGCGCAGCCGCGCAATGCGGCGCAGCCGCCAGGGGGCGCGAGGAACTGCGCGACCAGCCCACCACTCGCGGAGGTCCGTCCCGCAGATGGGGTCGGACCTCCCCGGGTGGTGTGTTGCTCGCGCAGTTCCTCGCGCCCCTTGTCGGGCCTAGAGGTCGTCCTCCGCGTAGCCGGCCTCGGGGTCGTCGACGATGTGCATCGCCGCCTCCTCCGCCGAGGCGCCGCCCCCGCTGATGCCGACGTCCGACGCCCACAGGTCGCCGTCCTCGCCTTCCGGCAGGGGCAGCGCGGGATCGTGGCTCACCAGACGTCCGCTGCGCCGGTCCCCCGACTCGGGATCCAGGGGCTCGCCGTCCGTGGGGCAGTCGCCCACCCCGTCCCAGCCGTCCTCGCTCACGTCGGGCACCTCGTGCGCGAGCAGTTGGTCCAGCGACTCCCCCTGCCGCTGCTCCGCCGCGGTGATGCCGTAGCTCTCGACCGCCAGCGGGCGGTCCGGGGGGATCCAGCCCTCGTCCAACTGGGTGCGCAGGCCCCGGTCGACCAGCGTGTCCTCCCGCTCCAGGATGCCCTCGTCGTCCTGCACCTCGGAGCCGTCCGGCTGGTAGACCTGATCGCCCATCAACGATTCGTCCGACATGTTCCCACGCTAAGGGCCCAAGCCCGGGATTGCCCGCTCTGTCCGCACAGACGCGTCCGCAACTGCGCCGTTCCCCCTGAGGAGCCGTCAGAACTCATAGGGTGGGCGGTATGCGCATCGCCGTCTTCGGTACCGGCATCGTGGGCCGGACCCTCGCCGCCAAGCTCGACTCCCTCGGCCACGACGTCACCGTCGGCACCCGCGATCCGCAGGCGACGCTCGCCCGCGGGGGCGAGGACGCGTACGGCCCCTGGCAGCGGGCCCACCCCGCGATCGGGCTCGCGCCCTTCGCGGACGCCGCCGCCGGCGCGGACCTCGTCGTCAACGCCACCAGCGGCGCGGGCGCGCTCGCCGCGCTGGGGGCGGCCGACCTGGCCGGCCGGATCGTCCTCGACGTGGCCAACCCGCTCGACTTCTCCCACGGCTTCCCGCCGCGGCTCGACCCGGTCAACGACGACAGCCTCGGCGAGCGGATCCAGCGCGCCCACCCGGACGCCCGCGTGGTCAAGGCGCTCAACACGGTGAACTGTGCGGTGATGGTGGACCCTTCGCGGGTGCCGGGTCGCCACGACCTGTTCGTCGCCGGCAACGACGCGGAGGCCAAGCAGACCGTCGTCGCCCTGCTGGGGACCCTCGGCTGGCCCGCCGACTCCGTCCGCGACCTCGGCGACATCACCGGGGCCCGTGCCACCGAGATGTACCTGCCGCTGTGGCTGCGCCTGATGAGCACGTTCGGCACCGCCGACTTCAACATCCGCGTGACGGGGCTCTGATGCGCGAGACGGCCGCCGAACTCCAGGAGCTCCAGGAGCTGCTGGACCGCTCCCTGGCCGGCTCGACCGGGCACCTGCGCTCCATCATCAGCCCGGCCCGGACGCTGACCGCCCGTCAACTCACCCGGGTGCTGGAGGGGATGTGCACGCTGACCCTCGCCACCGTCACCGCCTCCGGCGAGCCGCGGGTCAGCGGGGTGGACGGCCACTTCCTGCACGGCGCCTGGATCTTCGGCACCGCCCGCACCGCCGCCAAGGCGCGGCACCTGGCCGCGCGCCCCGCCGCCAGCGCCTCGCACCTGCGCGGCGAGGCGCTCGGCGTCTTCGTCCACGGCCGGGCGGAGGAGCTCAACCCGCTCACCGGGCCCGTGGACCCGGCCTGGCCGGAGACCCTCGCCCACCTTCAGGCCCACTACGGCGCGGACCTCTTCGACTGGGAGCGGGAGGTGGTGTACTACCGCCTCCGCCCCCACTGGATGACCGTCTTCGCCCCGGACGCGGACGCCCTGCTCCCCCCGGCAGGGGCCTGACAGGCCCGGCCGGCCCTAGTTCTTCCGGGCGAGCCCGCCGTACATGTGGACGTGCTCGTCCGGGTAGGAGCGGGCCTTGTCGTCCGGGTGCCAGCGGTGCACCAGGACGACGCCGGGGTCGAGGATCTCCATGCCGCGGAAGAGCAGTTCGACGTCCTTGCGGTTGCGGATGCGCTCCGGGATGCCCCGGGCCGCGTAGGCGGCGATGCCTGCCTCGACCTCCTCCCGGTTGCTGTCCGCGGTGACGGTGGACAGCGCGAGGAAGCTGCCCGAGGGCAGCGCGTCCATCAGCCCGTCGATGATGGAGTACGCCAGGTCCTCGTCCGTGACGAACTGCAGCACCGCGATCAGGCTCAGTGCGACCGGCCGGCTGAGGTCCAGCGTCCGGTGCAGTTCCGGCGAGGACAGGATCTGCTGCGGGTCGCGCAGGTCCGCGTCCAGATAGGTGGTCCGCCCCTCGGGGGTGCTGGTCAGCAGCGCCCGGGCGTGGACGAGCACCATGGGGTCGTTGTCGACGTAGACGATCCGCGCGTCCGGGTGCACCGACTGGGCGACCTCGTGCAGGTTGGGCGAGGTGGGCAGGCCTGTGCCGATGTCGAGGAACTGGCGGATGCCGTGCTCGGCGGCCAGCCGGTGGGTGACCCGCTGCATGAAGCTGCGGTTGGCCCGCATCGAACGCGGCAGGTTGGGCCAGACGGCGGCGATGCCGGCCGAGGCCTCCCGGTCGGCGGGGAAGTTGTCCTTCCCGCCGAGCAGGTAGTCGTAGATCCGTGCCGGATGCGGCACGTCCGTCCGCAACTCGATCCTGCGGTCCTGCTCCTCAGCGGCCACCAGCCACCACTCCTCGTGCGCGCCCCCTACCGGTACCGGCCACCCTACCGCCCGCGGGCGCTCCACCTGACGGCCCATCACCATCGGCCGCGGCCAGGGATACCGTGCCAGCATCGGGGACGTGGACCAGGCGGACGCGGACCAGGCGGACGGAGGCGACGAGCAGCGGGCCGCGGACCGGCACCGCTGGCAGGCGCTCGGCGTCTGCCTGGTCGTCGGCTTCATGACATTGCTGGACATCTCCATCGTCAATGTCGCCCTGCCCTCCATCGAGAAGGGCCTGCACGCGTCCTCCGCCGAGCTCTCCTGGGTCATCTCGGGCTACGCGCTGACCTTCGGCCTGGTCCTGGTGCCGGCCGGCCGTTTCGGCGACGCCCGCGGGCGGCGCACGGTCTTCCTGCTCGGGCTGGCCCTGTTCACGCTGGCCTCGGCGGCCTGCGGACTGGCCACCGGTCCGGTGTTCCTGGTGGTCGCCCGGCTGGCGCAGGGACTGGCCGGCGGCCTGCTGACCCCTCAGGTGTCCGGTCTGATCCAGGAGTTGTTCCAGGGCGCGGAACGCGGCCGGGCCTTCGGCCTCTTCGGCACCACCATCGGGATCTCCACCGCCGTCGGCCCGCTGCTGGGCGGCCTGCTGATCGCCGCCTTCGGCGAGCACAGCGGCTGGCGCTGGGTGTTCTTCGTCAACCTGCCCATCGGCGTCGGCGCCTTCGTCGCCGCCGCCCGGCTGCTTCCGGTCCGGCCCCGCGACCGGCGCACACCTGTGCGCGGCAACAGCGACCCGCTCGGCGTGCTGCTGCTGGGCGCCGGGGTGGTGGCCCTGCTGCTGCCGCTGGTGCAGGAACAGCAGTGGCACGGTTCGGCCAAGTGGGCGCTGATCCCGGTCTCGCTGGTGCTGCTGACCTGCTTCGTGCTGTGGGAGCGCCGACAGGGCCGGCGCGGCCGGGCGCCGATCGTGGACCTGCGGCTGTTCCGGCAGCGCAGTTACGCGCTGGGGGCGGTCGTGGCGCTGGTGTACTTCGCCGGGTTCACCGCGATCTTCTTCATCTTCACGCTCTACCTGCAGAACGGGCGCGGCTACTCCGCCCTGGAGGCGGGTGCGGCGGTCACGCCCTTCGCCCTCGGGTCCGCCGTCTCCTCGGCCGTCGGCGGCCGGCTCGTCGCCCGCTACGGACGGCGGCTGATCACCCTGGGCCTGGCCATGGTCGCGGCGGGGCTGGGCTGCTCGGTGCTGGCGGTCCATCAGGTCCCGGGCCACGCCGCCGGGCTGGCCACGGCGCTGCCGCTGCTGCTGGCGGGCTTCGGCTCGGGCTTCGTGATCGCGCCCAACCAGACGGTGGCGCTCAGCGAGGTCCCGGTGCGCTGGGCGGGCTCCGCGGGCGGTGTGCTGCAGACGGGCCAGCGCATCGGCTCGGCCACCGGCATCGCGGCGGTCAGTTCGGTCTTCTTCTCCCGGCTCGCCGCGTCCCATGGGGACTGGGCCCGCGCGTTCGAGGCCGGGGTGCTCACCGCGCTGGCCTTCGTGGTCGCCGCCCTGGTGATCGCCCTGGTGGACCTGCGCACCTGCCGCGCATGAGAGGCTGAGGGGGACCGACACGGCATCAACAGCCAAGGAGCGCACCGCAGATGCAGTACGTGAAGCTCGGCTCGACCGGCCTGGACGTCTCCCGGATCTGCCTGGGCTGCATGAGCTTCGGCGAACCGGACCGGGGCAACCACCAGTGGACGCTGGACGAGGAGGCCAGCCGTCCGCTGATCCGCCGCGCGCTGGAGGCGGGCGTCAACTTCTTCGACACCGCGAACGTGTACTCGCTGGGCAGCAGCGAGGAGATCGTGGGCCGGGCGCTGAAGGACTTCGCTCGCCGGGACGAGGTGGTCATCGCCACCAAGGTGCACGGCACCATGCGCCCGGGCCCGAACGGCGGCGGCCTGTCGCGCAAGGTGATCCTCACCGAGATCGACAACTCGCTGCGCCGCCTGGGCACCGACTACGTGGACCTGTACCAGATCCACCGCTGGGACCCGCACACCCCGATCGAGGAGACCCTTGAGGCGCTGCACGACGTCGTCCGCGCGGGCAAGGCCCGCTACATCGGGGCGAGTTCGATGTTCGCCTGGCAGTTCGCCAAGGCCCAGTACACCGCCGAACGCAACGGCTGGACCCGTTTCGTGTCCATGCAGAACCACTACAACCTGCTCAACCGCGAGGAGGAGCGGGAGATGCTGCCGCTCTGCGCGGACCAGGGCGTCGGCGTCATCCCGTGGAGCCCGCTGGCCCGCGGCCGGCTGACCCGCCCGTGGGACGAGGCCACCGCCCGCACCGAGTCCGACGTCTTCGGCCGCACCCTCTACGTGGACGAGGACCGGGCCATCGTGGACGCCGTCGCGCAGGTGGCGGACGCCCGCGGGGTCTCCCGTGCGCAGGTGGCGCTGGCATGGGTGCTCCAGCGGCCGGGCATCACCGCGCCGATCGTCGGCGCGACGAAGCCGCAGCACCTGGAGGACGCCCTGGCGGCGGTGGACCTCAGCCTCTCCCCCGACGAGGTCGAGCGGCTGCAGAAGTCCTACACCGTCCGCCACGTCGTCGGGTTCTGACCAGCGGCGATTCGCCTCGCCTGCGGCGGCGGCCGGGGTCACGATGGGGTGCATGAGCGCACCGCAGCAGAAGACGCCGCCTCCGCCGCAGGTCTGGCCGACCCTTCGGGCCCGCGACGCCCGGCCGCTGATCCGCTTCCTGGTGGAGGCCTTCGGCTTCGAGGAGACCGTCGTCCACGGCGAGGGCGACCAGGTGCACCATGCCGAGCTCGCCTGGCCCGAGGGCGGCGGCGTGATGCTGGGCTCCGTCCGGGAGGCCCCGGGTCCGCAGCCCCGCGGCTTCGCCGCCTATGTGGTGACCGCGGACCCGGACGCCGTGCACGACCGGGCGATCGACGGCGGGGCCGAGATCATCCAGGGCCTGCACGAGACGGACTACGGCTCCCGCGACTTCGCGGCCCGCGATCCCGAGGGCAACCACTGGTACTTCGGCACCTATCCGGGCGAGCCGCGCTGACGCGCCGTCACCCCACCGCCGTCAGGCGGCCCATTCGGGAAACAGCACCGTCCCGTCCGCCATGGTCGCGGACAGTCCGAGCCGGGTCGTGACCCACAGCTGTGCGGGCTCGGCGAAGGGGTTGTCCAGCGCCAGGGCGCTGCCGGCCGGGGCCACCGCCGCGTCGCCGGCCGCGAGTTCGGCCGCCTCGCCGTCGATGCTCACCCGGAGCCTGCCGGCGAGCACGTAGAACACCTCCTCCTCGCTGATGACATGGGCGGGCGTGGGCGGCGTCAGCGCCGGCACCTCGCCGCGCCAGGCGGCCAGGTCCCGGCTCCCGGTGGCGGTGCGGACGTAGGACGTGAAGCGGACCCCGTGGATCTCGCGCGTCTCGGCCTGCTCGGCCCGGACGAATGGCATGGCAACTCCCCTGAGGATCGTCGAGATGGACAAGCTCGTTGTCCATATAGACAAGCTGCTTGCCGGGTTATAGTCAAGCCATGGACGACGCCCTCGCCTTCTCGGCCCTCGTGCTGGGCCTGTCCGGGCAGCTGGTGCAGGACATCCACGCCCGGGTCACCGCCGCCGGCTTCGACGACCTGCGCCCGGCCCACGGCTTCGCCTTCGCCCGGATCTCCTTCGGCGACGCGACGACGGCCGCGCTCGCCGAGCACCTCGGTGTCACCAAGCAGGCGGCCGCACAGCTCGTGGAGGAGCTGGTCCGCAAGGGCTACGTCGAACGGCTGCCGCACCCCGACGACGCCCGGGCCCGGCTGCTGGCGCTCACCGAGCGCGGCTGGGCCGCCACCCGCGCGGCGGACGAGGCCGCCCGCGCCGCCGTCGCCCCCTGGCGGGACGCCCTGGGCGGCCAGCGCTTCGGCGCGCTCGTCCGAGACCTGTCGGCGCTCGCGCCCCGGGGCCCGGTCCGGCCCAGCTGGTGAGCGCCGTCAGGACGCTGACGCCTCGTCAAGGTCGAACCGCGCCGTCAGGACGCTGACGCCTCGTCAAGGTCGAACCGCGCCGTCAGGACGCTGACGCCTCGTCAAGGTCGAACCACACGGTCTTCCCCTCCGGTCGGGGCCGTACGCCCCAGCGGTCCGCGAGCAGTTCCAGCAGCATCAGGCCGCGCCCGGACGAGGCGAGTTCGCCCGGCGCGCGCTGGTGCGGCAGCTCGTCGCCGCGGTCGGAGACCTCCACCCGCAGCCTCCTGCTCCCCGGCTCGCCCTCCAGCCGGGCCAGCAGCGTCGCGGTCTGGTCCGTGTGCACCAGGACGTTGGCCAGCAGCTCCGAGCAGAGCAGCACCGCGGAGTCCACCTGGTCCGCGACGGCCCAGTCGTGCAGCAGGAAGCGCAGCTGGGCCCGGGCGTCCGCGAGCCCCTCGGCCTGGTCCTGCTCGATCGTCAGCACCAGCCGGCGCTCGGACTGCCGCGGCCGCGACCGGCCGCCGTCCCGGCGCATCAGCAGGAACGCGATGTCGTCCTCGTTGCGCTTGGGCAGCGCACCGTGGTCGGTCCGCGCGGTCGGCCCCTGGACGGCCTGCAGCAGGCGGTCGGCCATGCCCTCGAGATCCGCCGGGCCGTCGGGTGACAGGGCGTCACGGACCCGGATCCATCCGCTGTACATGTCGTGGCCGCCGGTCTCGATCAGCCCGTCCGTGCACAGCAGCATCACCTCGTCCGGCTCCAGCTCGACGACGGTGACCGGGTAGTCCTCCTCCCCGTCCATCAGACCGAGCGGGAGACCGCCCTGGACGTGCTTGATCAGGCAGGTGCCGTCCGGCAGCCGCAGCACCGGATGCGGATGGCCGGCCCGGGACAGGGCAAGGGTGCCGGTGGCCGGGTCCGCCTCGATGTAGATGCAGGTGGCGTAGCGGTCGTCGTCGAGCGCGGTGAGGAAGCGCGAGGTACGCGCGAGCACCGCGTCCGGCCCGTGGCCCTCGGCGGCGTACGCGTGGATGGCCGTCCGCAGTTGGGACATGAGGCTCGCGGCCACCACGTCGTGGCCCTCGACGTCCCCGATCACCAGGCCGATGCGTCCGCCGGGCAGGTCGATGACGTCGTACCAGTCGCCGCCCACCATCAGGCCGCCGCCCGTCGGCACGTAGCGGCTGGCCACCGTCAGGCCCGGCCGCTCCGGGGCGGCGGCGCCCATGCTGCGCCGCAGCCCGAGCGAGAGCGCCAGCTCCGCCTGCCCGGTCCGGGTCCGCTCCAGCGCCTGCGCGACGGCCTTCGCCACCGCCGCGAGCAGTGCCCGCTCGTCGGCGGCGAACGCCCGCTCCGCGCGGAAGGACGCCATCCACGCCCCCGTGGTCCGGCCGGCGCTGACCAACGGCAGAAAGGCCCACGCCTGCCGCCCGAGCCCGGCGGCCAGGGGCCAGGTCTCCGGAAAGCGTTCGCGGTACTGCTCCGGCGACCCCAGGAAGACCGCCTGCCCCGTCCGGATGACCTGCGCGGCGGGGTATCCCGTCTCCAGCGGCATCCGCAGCCCGCTGCCGATGCCCGCCTCGTAGCCGACCTGCCCGAGCACGTCGAGTGAGCGGTCGAGGCGGCCGAAGACGATCTGGCCGTCGAGGGGGAGGTCGCCGCTGCTGAGCTTGGCGACGGCCCGGAGTACCTGCTCGACGGAGCCGGCCTCGGCGAGGGCGCGCCCGGCCTCCAGCACGATGGCGTCCCGCAGCAGTGGCGACTCCCCCGGTACCTCCGGTTCCCCGGCCCGGTCCAGGCGGTTCAGCGCGTCGATCTGCCGCAGCTCGTCCTCCCCGCCGCGCCTCTGCTCGCTCATCCTCCGCCTTCCGCCATCGCGCAGGGCCACCAGCCCCCACTGTGGCCCGGTGCGGATGCTGATGCACCTTCAGAGGCCCCTCCAGGGGCGCGGGGAACTGCGCGAGCAAGACACCACCCGGGGAGGTTCGACCCGTTACTGCAGGCCGGACCTCCCCGGGTGGTGGGCTGGTCGCGCAGTTCCCCGCGCCCCTGGAGGCTGCGCCTCCTCAGGGGGCGAGCCCCTCTGCCAACGGCACGATGGCGTCGGCGCTGATGCCGGCGGCAGCCAACTGCTCTGCCGTCGAGCCCGAGCCGGGCAGGTTGCGCACGGCCAGGTGGCCGAACGCGGGGACGCTGCCCACCGCCGCGAGCGCGGCCAGCACCGCTTCGCCGAGGCCGCCTTCGGGGTGGTGGTCCTCGACGACCACCACCGCGCCCGTCTCCCGCGCGGCGCGCGCCAGCGTCCGGGCGTCGACCGGCTTGACCGAGTACGCGTCGATCACCCGTGCCGGGACGCCTCGTCGGGCCAGCCGGTCCGCCGCCCGCAGGCACTCGTGGACGGTCACGCCCGCGCCGACCAGCGTCACCCGGTCCTCGGCGCCGCCGCCCCGCAGCACCTTCGAGCCGCCCACCGGGAAGGACTCGCCGGGTTCGTACAGCACGGGGTAACTGCCGCGCGTGGTACGCAGGTAGGAGATGCCGTCCAGCTCCGCCATCGTCGCCGTCAGCGCGGCCGTCGCGGTCGCGTCCGCGGGGTAGAGGACGGTCGAGCCGTGGATGGACCGCATCATCGCCAGGTCCTCCAGGCCCATCTGCGAGGGGCCGTCCGCGCCGATTTCGACGCCGCAGTGGGTGCCGCACAGCGCCAGCGAGACCTGGGAGACCGCCGCCATCCGGATGAAGTCGTGAGCCCTCGTCAGGAACGCGGCGAAGGTCGTCGCGTGCGGGCGGAAGCCCCGCACCGCCAGGCCCACCGCCGTCGCGAGCATCTGCTGTTCGGCGATCCACTGCTGGAAGAACCGGTCCGGGTACGCCTCCTCGAAGTCCTGCGTGTGGGTGGAGTTGCCGACCTCGGCGTCCAGCACCACCACGTCCGGCCGGGCCGCGCCGAGGGCCACCAGCGCCTTGCCGTAGGCCGCCCGGGTGGCCACCTCCTTCCCCACCTCGAACCGGGGCAGCTCCACCGGCCGGCGGCGGCGCGGGGCCGGTGCCTCGGTCTCCGGCTGGGGTCCGCGGACCGTCAACTGCCCGACGCCGCCCAGCTCCTCGACCGCCCGTTCGGCGAGGTCCTCGGGCAGCGCCTTGCCGTGCCAGCCGTCCGCGTCCTCGATCTCGGACACGCCCTTGCCCTTGACCGTTCGCGCGATCACCACGGTGGGCTGCCGCCCGTCGGCGGCCGTGGTGAGGGCGTCGTCGACGGCCGCGAGGTTGTGCCCGTCCACCACCAGCGCCCGGCAGCCGAAGGCCTCGACCCGGCGGGCGTAGACGTCCGTGTCCCAGCCGAACTCGGTCGGCCCGCACTGGCCCAGCCGGTTGACGTCGGCCAGTACCACCAGGTTGTCCAGCTCGTAGTGGGCGGCCTTGTCCAGCGCCTCCCAGACGCTGCCCTCGGCCAACTCGCTGTCGCCGCACAGCACCCAGACCCGGCCGGGCCGGCGCTCCAGCTTCCGCAGCGCCAGCGCGATGCCGACGGCGTAGCCGAGGCCCTGTCCCAGTGAGCCGGTGGCGACGTCGACCCAGGGCAGCACCGGCGTCGGGTGGCCCTGCAGCCGGGAGCCGGCCTGGCGGTAGTCCTTGAGCAGCTCCCGCTCGTCGATCACACCGGCCGCCCGGAACATCGCGTACAGCAGCGGCGAGGCGTGGCCCTTGGAGAAGACCAGGTGGTCGTTGCCGGGGTTGCCCGGGTCCTGCCAGTCGTAGCGGAGGTGACGGGCCATCAGCACCGCCATCAGGTCCGCCGCGGACATGCTGGAGGTGGGATGCCCGGAGCCCGCGGCGGTACTGCAGCGGACGGCGTCCACACGCAGCTGCTGCGCGAGTCGGAAGACGTCGTCGAGCCCTGAGTCCGGGTCGACGCGGTGGGCGGGAGCGGTCGGGGCGGCCATCGTCAGCACCTTTCCTGCGCGCACGGATGAACCGCCCCTACCCGATTCCTCCAGGGGAACGCCTTCCTGCCGTCCACCCTCCGCCCGGACGGCGGTCAGCAGCCCGAGTCGGCGATCACGTAGTAGCCGGGGGCGGTCTCCTTCAGGGTGTGGGAGTAGAAGACGTTGTCCAGGCCCATGTTCTGGTTCGAGCCGTTGGCGTACGCGTATCCGCCCGAGTCGTGGGCGCGTCCCGCCTGGACGTGGTTCCAGTTGCTCGCCGTGAAGCACTGCGCGGTGTAGCCGCCGGTCGTCGTCGCGGTGACGGTCGCCGACTGCGCCCCGACGTTCCCGGAGGAGTCCACGGCGGCGACGGTCCAGCTGTAGCCGGTGCCGGCGGTGAGGCCGGTGTCGGTGTAGCCGGTCCCGGTGGTGGTGCCCACCCGGCCGCCGTCGCGGTAGACCGCGTACGAGGCCGCCCCGCTGACGCTCTGCCAGCTCAGCGCCGCGCTGGTGTCGGTGACGGACCCCACCGTGAGGCCTGCGGGCGCGGGCAGACCCGTGCCGGTGCCGCCGCCCGAGCCGGTTCCGTCCAGGCCCCAGAACTTGGCCGTCCAGTAGCTTGAGCAGATCGTGTTGAGGAAGTACGCCCCGGTGGCCCCGCACTGGTCGGTCCCGGAGCCGGGGTTGACGGCGAGGCCGTGGCCCATGCCGGAGATGGAGAACAGCTCGACGGCGGGTTTGCCGTTGGCGTCGTTGTAGCTGCTCTGGGTGGTGCCGCCGGTGAGCGTGGCGGTGGCGGAGGCGGTCTGCGAGATGCCCCAGACGTCGGTCCACTGGTCGCGCAGCTCGGTCGCGTTGACCGGGTAGACCGTGTAGTCGCTGGTCCCCTGCCAGATGGCGACGCGCGGCCAGGGCCCGGTCCAGCCGGGGTCGGAGTTGCGTACCTTGTCGCCCCACTGCGCGGGGCTCAGGTTCTGGCTGCTGGTCTGGCAGGAGGACGCGGCGCTCTGCGTGGTCGCGCACTGAGCGGGCAGCCCGGAGTCGATCGCCCCGCCCGCGAAGACGTCCGGATAGTCGGCGAGCAGGTCGGCCGCCATGCCCGCGCCGGCGGAGAGCCCGGTGACGTAGACCCGGGACCGGTCCGAGCCGTACTGGGCGACGGCGGTGTCGACCATCGACTTGACCGAGGCTGCCTCGCCCTTGCCGCGGGTGTCCTTGGTGGAGTCGAACCAGCTGAAGCAGGAGAGGGAGTTGTTCGCACTGCTGGTCTGCGGGAAGACGACGGCGAAGCCCCACAGGTCGGCGTACTTGGTCCAGCCGGAGTCGTTGTAGTAGTCGGTGGCGGTCTGCGTGCAGCCGTGCAGGGCGACCACCAGCGGGCGGCCGGTGGCCAGCCCGGCGGGCGCGTACTCGTACATGGCGAGGTTGCCGGGGTTGCTCCCGAAGCTGCTCACCTGTTGCAGGCTCCCGCTGTCGGCCGACGCGGCGGGCACGGCGCCCGGCCCGGCGAACGCGAGCCCGACGGCGAGGCCGAGCCCGGCGAGGACTCTTCCCAGAGTTCCCAGAGTGTGGCGCATGGCTGTCTCCCGGGTGGAGGAGTGATGTCCGGGGGAACGTAGAGCCGTGCCCGCCCACCTGACATGTCATCAACCCCCATACCGCGCCCGCCTCCGCTGGTGCCGGACCACCCCCGCACCCGCCGCGGCACCGCTTCGGGCCGGTCAGCTGCCGCCCAGCAGCCGGCGGAACCGGCCCAGGAAGCTGAACCGCTCCGCCCGCTGGGCGGACGCGCGGTCGAGCTCCTCCATCAGCCGCTCGGACCGGTGCTCGGGCGCCAGCTCGTCCAGGATCCGGTCGGCCTCCGCCAGCAGCGCCCCCTGCAACTGCCAGGCGTCCGGGTCGCGCCGGACGTGCTCCAGCAGCAGCCGCGCCATGTTGTCGCGGGCCGCCCAGCCCGCCTTGAGCTCGGCGGTCAGGCGCTCCTCCGCCTCCGCCGCGTTCCGGCTCACCTGGGTGGTCACCAGCACGGCGAAGCTCACCAGGGCCCCGCCCAGGTGGTCGAACAGCTCCTCCACGGCCACGACCAGCTCCGAGGGGAACATCGGCGCCCCGGGGGTCCGCCGCTTGGACAGGTCGGTCAGCGACCTGGACATCACCCGGACCACCACCACGCAGATCTCCAGGGTGTCCAGTCCGGTGCGCAGCACCAGCCGGGACAGCAGCGCGTCGCTCACCCTGGGGTTGAGCCGCAGGCTGTCCTCGGCCTGGCGCAGGGCCGCGTCCACGTCCGCGACCGCCTGGTCCAGCCCGCGGGCCTCGTACAGCCGCTGGACGGCCCGCGCGGGCACCGCCTGGCGGGCCTGCTCGGCGAGGCTCAGCAGCAGGTGCCGGGTGCGCCGGGCCAGGTCCTCGATCGAGTCCGCCGCCGGGTCCACCCACACCGGCGGTGCGAACAGCAGGTTGAACAGCAGCCCCACGCCCGCGCCGACCAGGGTCTCCACCACCCGGTCCCAGGCCTGCGAGGCCAACTGGGTGACGCCGAGCACGAGCATCGCGCTGATCGCGACCTCGTTGACGAATTCGTCCACCCGGACGAACTGACCGATCGTCAGCGACACCAGGATGATCAAGCCGAGGCTCCACCAGGACAGCCCGACCACCGAGCTGAACCCGATCGCGATGAGCACGCCCACCACGACCGAGTTCACCCGCCTGACCCCCGTCTTCACGGTGGAGTACAGCGTCACCTGTACCACCAGCAACGCCGTCAACGGCGCGGTCAGCGGCGCCGGCTGGCTGCTGACGTAGGTGGCCAGGACGTACGCCAGGGTGGACGCCACCGTCGCCCGCAGGGTGAGCGCCACGACCGGGTCACGGCGCCGCGCCCACAGGCCGGCCAGGTCTGCTCGGAGATCGCGCACGGGACACGTGTTCCCAGAACCGCTGTTGCGTCACCACCCGTCACGTCGTCGGATGGAGTCCATGAAGGCCGTTGTGATGGCCGGCGGCGAGGGAACGCGCCTGAGGCCGATGACCGCGAGCATGCCCAAACCGCTGCTGCCGGTGGTGAACCGGCCGATCATGGAGCACGTCCTGCGGCTGCTCAGACGGCACGGGCTCACCGAGATCGTGGTCACCGTGCAGTTCCTCGCCTCCCTGGTGGAGAACTACTTCGGCGACGGCGACGAACTGGGCCTGTCGATCAGCTACGCCGAGGAGGAGGTCCCGCTCGGCACGGCCGGCAGCGTCAAGAACGCCGAGGCGGCGCTGCGCGACGACGCCTTCCTGGTGATCTCCGGCGACGCGCTGACCGACTTCGACCTCACCGATCTGCTGCGCTTCCACCGGGAGAAGGGCGCGATGGTGACGGTGTGCCTGACGCGGGTGCCCAACCCGCTGGAGTTCGGCATCACCATCGTCGACGACGAGGGGAAGGTCGAGCGCTTCCTGGAGAAGCCGACCTGGGGGCAGGTCTTCTCCGACACCGTCAACACTGGCATCTACGTGATGGAGCCGGAAGTCTTCGACTACGTCGCCGCCGACACCAGCGTCGACTGGTCCAGCGACGTCTTCCCCAAGCTGATGCAGGCGGGCAAGCCGATCTACGGCTACATCGCCGAGGGCTACTGGGAGGACGTCGGCACCCACGAGAGCTACGTCAAGGCGCAGGGCGACGTGCTGGAGCGCCGGGTGGACGTCGACATCGACGGCACCGAGGTCCGGCCCGGCATCTGGATCGCGGAGGGCGCCTCCGTCGACCCGGAGGCCCGGCTGAGCGGTCCGCTCTTCATCGGCGACTACGCGAAGGTGGAGCCCGGCGCGGAAGTGCGCGAGCACACGGTCATCGGCTCGAACGTCGTGGTCAAGCGCGGGGCGTTCCTGCACCGGGCCGTCGTCCAGGACAACGTCTACATCGGGCCCGGCGCCAATCTGCGCGGCTGCGTCGTCGGCAAGGACACCGACGTGATGCGCGCCGCCCGGATCGACGAGGGCGCGGTCATCGGCGACGACTGCCACATCGGCGAGGAGTCGGTGCTCAGCGGCAACGCCCGGGTCTTCCCCTTCAAGACCATCGACCCGGGCGCCGTGGTCACCACCACCGTGATGGGCGAAGCCCGGGGCCGGGAGCGGCTGTTCGGGGCCCGCGGCGTCTCCGGCATCATCAATGTCGAGATCACCCCGGAGCTGGCCGTCCGCCTGGCCGCCGCCTACGCGACGACGCTGAAGAAGGGCGCGACCGTCACCATCGCCCGCGACCACTCGCGCGGCGCCCGGGCGTTGAAACGTGCCATGGTGGCCGCGCTGCAGGCGAGCGCCATCGAGGTGCGCGACCTGGAGAACGTGCCGATGCCGGTGGCCCGGCAGCAGACCGCGCGCGGCAGCGCGGGCGGCATCATGCTGCGGACCACGCCCGGCCGGGCGGACTCGCTCGACATCCTCTTCTTCGACGAACGCGGCGCCGACCTCACCCAGGCCAAGCAGCGGCACCTGGACCGGGTCTTCACCCGTCACGAGTACCGCCGTGCCTTCCCCGGCGAGACCGGTTCGCTGCGTCACCCGCCCAGCCCCGAGGACCCCTACGCCGGTTCGCTGTGCACGGCCCTCAACCTGGACGGCATCGCCGAGGCGAACCTGCGGGTCGTCCTGGACGCGGCCAACGGCAGTGCGGCGCTCGCCCTTTCGCACGTCCTGGGGCGGCTTCCCGTCGACACGCTCGTCCTCGACCTCGGCCTGGACCAGTCGCTGCCGACGGAGACCCCGCAGCAGCGCGCCGACGCCCTGGAACGGGTCGGCCGCTTCGTGTCCCTGACGGAGTCCCAGTTCGGCGTCCGCTTCGACTCGGTGGGCGAGCGGATCTCGCTGGTCTCCGGCTCGGGGGCGGTGCTGCCGGACGAGCGGGCTCTGCTGCTGATGCTGGAACTGGTCGCCGCGGAGCGCCAGGGCGGCCAGGTGGTGCTCCCGGTGACGACGACCCGCGTCGCCGAGCAGATCGCCGCGCGGCACGGCGTCGAGGTGCTGTGGACGACGACCGCCCCGGACGACCTCTCGCACCGCGTGCGCACCGCCGAGGACCCGATCCTGGGCGGCGACGGCCGCGGCGGCTATGTGATCCCCGAGTTCAGCCACGTGCTCGACGGCGTCGCGGCCTTCGTCCGCCTGGTCGGCCTGGTGGCGCGCAGCGAGTTGACGCTGGGTCAGCTGGAGACGGCGATCCCCCAGGCGCATGTGGTGCGCCGGGACCTGGCCACGCCCTGGGCGGTCAAGGAGGGCGTGCTGCGCTCCGCCCAGGAGGCCGCCGGGGACCGCCCGGTGGAACTGGACCACGGCCTGCGCATCCTGGAACCCGACGGCGGCTGGACCCTCATCCTCCCGGACGCCTCCGAAGCCGTCACCCACCTCTGGGCCGAGGCCCCGACCGCCGACGCCGCCAAGTCCCTTCTGGACCACTGGTCGTCCACCATCCAGTGGTGGCACGGCACCTGAGTCGAAGCCGGAGCAGCCCCCACGTCACCGGCTCGCTCCGGTCACCCCATGGCAACCCGCTCCGTCCCCTCCCGGTGGGCCGGCCCCGGCTGCCGCCGAGGCAGCCCGGTGCCGCACCCAGGCCTGCGGCACGGCCCCGCCGAGCGATCCCGGCCAGGCGCCGGGCGGCCCGGGCACCGCGGACGCCGACCGGTCGGCCACGAAGGCGGCCCCCCGGCCGCCCCGGCCCGCCGCAGGTCGGGGACTTCCCCGATCGGCAAGCCCGCCGCCCGGTCCGCCCGGCCGAGGCCGCCCTCGCGGGCGCGGCCCCGGGCCATGCCGGCTCCCAGCCGGGGCGTGCCGGCAACGCAGTGCCCCCGCCCCGGCGGGGGCCCCGGCTCCGGGGCTACGCGCCGGCCTGGGCGGCTGCGGGCTGTACTCCGGCCTGGGCGATCACCGCCAGGTGAGGGGTCCGTTCGTGGGTCTCCGGGTCGCGAAGCAGGCGCAGGCGCGGGGTGAAGCCGGCGGCGGCCAGTTCGTCGAGTATCCGGTCCAGGGACCACCGGTACGCCGGGGCGACCTTGTGGTCGTAGGCGGCGACCGGGCTCTCCCCTGCCATCCCGGCCACGAACAGGTAGCCGCCCGGGGCCAGCACCCGTCGGAACTCGCCGAGGGCGGCCGGCAGCTGTTCCGGCGTCAGATGGATCAGCGAGTAGCGTGCGAGCACTCCGCCGATCGAGGCGTCCGGCACCCCCGCCAGTCTCAGCAGCGAGCCGACCTCGTAGCGCAGCTCCGGGTGCCGCTCGCGGGCCAGTTGCACCATCCGGGGAGACAGGTCCACCCCGAACGCGTCCAGCCCGGCGGCCGCCAACACCGCCGTCACATGGCCGGGACCGCAGCCGGCGTCCAGCACCGGCAGGCCCAGCCCGGCCGCCCGGGCGGCGAAGTCCCGCACCAGGGCGTACTCCAGCGGCCGCTCGGCCAACTCCCCCGCGAACAGCTCGGCGTACAGCTGTGCGATCCCGTCGTATGCCTCCCCCACCCGGGCGCTCATCCGGTGCGCACCGCCGTCACGAACGCGCTCTCGGTGGGCTTGGCGAACGGCCTCCCGTACCGCTGTGCCGCCTCCCCGAGGTTGGTCAGCGTCACATCCCACCCGTGCTCGCGCAGCCAGTCCGCGGTCCCCGCGCCCAGGCCGCCCTGCCACAGCGTGGTCACACCCTCGACGGGAGGTATCCGCCCGTGGGCGCTGCGTTCGAGCGCCAGCGTGCTGCCGGGCGCGGACGCTCCGGTCAGGCGGGAGAGCACGCCGGCGGCCTCCTCCCGGGACAGGTAGACCAGCAACCCCTCGACCAGCCACGCCGTCGGCTGCCCGGGGTCGAAGCCGGCCGCCCTGAGCACCTCGGGCCAGTCGTCGCGGCGCAGGTCCACCGGCACGGGCACCCGCTCGCAGCGGGGCTGCGCACCCGACGCGTCCAGGACCCGCTGCTTGAACTCCAGCACAGGTTCCAGGTCCGCCTCGAACACCCGCGTACCCGGCGGCCAGTCCAGCCGGTAGGCGCGGGCGTCCAGTCCGGCGGCGAGCAGCACCACCTGACGGCTCGTCGAGGCCGAGAGGCAGGCGTCGTAGAAGCGGGTGCGCACGATCACCTGCGCGGCGAGCGCACGCACTCCCGGCCCGGGCGGCTCGGTACGCGGCGGGACGCCGGCCGCCGCGACGAACTTCTCCGCGAACGGGTCACGGAACAGCGCATCGGGCCGCCGGCTCTCGGCGGCGCGCACCCGCGCGACTCCTACGGCCGTCCGGGACACAGGACTCAACATGCCGTCAGCATAGGGACACCCCCTGACAGTTCGTGCTGGTGCCGTGGCGGGACAGGCTCGCCGGGCTGCGGTGCCCGGTGGTCTGGGCACCCCCGGCTGAAGGCTGGAGGACTGCCGTGCCGGGCGCCGCAAGACGGTGGACCCGTCCGGCCACGGCACTAGCCGAGGGGGTCGGCCAGCTCCCATCCGCGCGCCAGCATCCGGTCCACCAGGCCGAGCGCGGCCTCCAGCCGCTCCTGCCGGCTGCCCCGCAGCTCGTGCCAGGGCGTGTGCCCGGCGGCGAGCACCTCGCGGAAGCGGTCGGTCATCCACGGGCGCAGCTGCTCCCCGTCGCGCAGCCCGTCGTCCGCGAAGGGGACGTCCTCGTGGCAGGTGAGCAGGTAGAGCGCGCGGGGCGACAGGGACCGGGCGGCGGCCAGGACCGGTTCCGTGCTCCGGCCGCGGTAGCGCTCCTGCCAGACGGTGGTCGCCAGCACGTCCGTGTCGCAGACCAGGACCGGCCCGCCCAACCGGGCGGCGTGCTCCTCGGCCCGGTTCTGGCGGCGGCAGACCAGCTCGAAGTCCTCGTCCGTCCAGTCCAGGTCGTAGACGGTCACCCCGTCCCCGTGCCGGGCCCGCGCGATGGCGAGCTTCGCCACCGTCAACTCCCGTCCGTACTCGGGGACCCAGCGGGTCAGGCCGTGGGCGCCGCCGCGCTCGCGCAGCGCGGCCGCGAGGTCCTGGGCGAGCGTGGTGGTACCGGTCGACTCCGCGCCGAGCACCACCACCCGACGCGCCAGCGCGGCCCGCACCGGCGGCTCGATCTCGTCCCAGTGGGCGACGGGATCGGCCCGGACCTTGGTCCCCGACACGGCGAAGTGTCCCGCCCCACGTCCAGCACCACCGGCGCGGCGCCGAAGCGCCGGGCCAGCTCGACGCCGTAGGGCTCGGAGCTGAACACGGCGTCCACCGCCGGGCCGGGCGCGGATTCCGCCAGGGCCTGGCGCATCAGGGCGACGTGGCCCCGCCAGGCGTCCCCATCGGCCGGGGCTCGCACAAGTCCTTTGCGGTCACCGGCGGGCCGCGCCCGCGTGTCACCGGGACTCCGCGCTCCGGTGCGGGAACTCCGCCCTCCGGGGCGGTTCCCGACCGGCACAATGGCCGCATGCAGACCCTCGTCGCCGGCGCCCACGCCCCCGTGACCGCAGCCGAACTCTCGTGCACGCTCCAACGCGCCGCCGCCGGCCCGGAGTTGGACCTGTCCGCCGTCCTTCTCGGGGCCGACGGCAAGGTGCGTTCCGATGCCGACCTCGTCTTCTACAACCAGCCCGAGGCCGAGCAGGGCGCCGTCCGCCTCGACGGAACGACGGTCCGGCTGCGACCCGGCGCCCTCCCCGCGGACGTGCACCGCGTCGTGCTCGCCGCCACCCTCGACGCGGGCACCTTCGCCCAGGTCACCGGCGCGGAGCTGCTCCTCGGCGACACCGCCCGCTTCCCGCTGCCCCCGCTCGGCGGCGAGACGCTGCTCCTGCTCGCCGAGCTCTACCGCCGCGACGGCGCCTGGCGGGTGCGCGCCCTGGGCCAGGGCTACGACACCGGGCTCGCCGGTCTGGCGACCGACTTCGGCGTCGCGGGGGGCGNTGGCGACCGACTTCGGCGTCGCGGTGGACGACGCGCCGCCACCGCCGCAGACGCCTGCGCCGCCAGCAGACCGGATCTCCCTGCGCAAGGAGCTCGTCCGGGTCAGCCTGGAGAAGCGCGGGGCCCGCGGCATCCGCGCCCGGGTCGCCCTCGTCCTCGACCGCACCGGCTCCATGCGCGCCCGCTATGCCGACGGCACCGTGGGCCGCCTGGTCGAACGCCTGGCCCCGGTCGCCGCCGTGCTGGACGACGACGGCGAGCTGGACGCCTGGACCTTCGCCGACCACTGCGCCCGGCTGCCCTCGCTGCGCATCCCGGAACTGGGCGACTGGATCGAGCGCCACGTCTACATCCGGTCCGGGAACCGGCAGTTGCCGCCGCTGCCCGACGGCAGCCTCCGCGTGCCCGACCACCTGGTCCACGTCTTCGGCGGCAACAACGAGCCCGAGGTGATCCAGGACATCCTGCGCGCCTACGCCGCCGAGCCGGGCGACCCGGTCCTGGTCCTCTTCTTCTCCGACGGCGGCGTGAACCGCACCAAGCAGATCTCCGCGCTGCTCACCGAGGCAGCCGCCAAGCCGCTGTTCTGGCAGTTCGTCGGCCTGGGCCGGGCCGACTACGGCATCCTCGAACGCTTCGACACCCTCCCGGGGCGACTGGTCGACAACGCCGGCTTCTTCCAGGTCGACGACATCGACCGGATCGACGACGCCGAGCTCTACGACCGGCTGCTGTCGGAGTTCCCGCAGTGGCTGACCGAGGCCCGGCGCGCGGGCGTCATCCGCTGAGCAGCCCCCGTACGTAGGCGGCCTGGCCGACATGCTGCAGGTCGTCCGCGACGACGCTGACCAGGCGCACGGCCAGGGTCACCGGCGGGTCCCAGGAGTCGTCCACGATCCGGCTCAGCTCGGAGGCCTTGAGGCCGTCGAGGAAGGCCACCGTCCGCGCGTGCACGGCCTCGTGGTAACCGGCCAGCAGTTCGGCCGACACGCCCCGGAACTGCCCGACCTGGCGGCTGCTCTGCCCGTAGCCGTGCGCGGACGGGGGATACGGCAGGCCGAAGCGCTCGTACCAGCCGTCCCCCGTCCAGACGTGCTCCGTACCCGCGACATCCGCCACGTGGTCGTCCTGAATCCGCGTCAGATGCCAGACCAACCAGCCGATCGGGTTGGCGTGCGGGCCGACGCGCTCGGCGAGCTGCTCCTCGTCGAGCCCGTCCAGCACCTCCAGCACCGTCTCGCGGATGCGGCCGAAGGCGTCGGCCAGCAGGTCCGTACTCGTCACCGTGTCCGTCACCCGACGAGTCGACCGCATCCGCGGCGGGAGTTCAAGCACCGCGCCGACGTGCCGTCAGGACGGCAGCGTCCACTTCTGGTTGGCCCCGCCGGTGCAGTCCCAGATCTGCAGCCGGGTCCCGTTGGCCGAGCTGGGGCCGGTGGCGTCCAGGCAGCGGCCCGAGTTCGGGTTCAGCAGCGAACCGTCGGACCGGGCCTGCCACTTCTGCGCCGCGGTGCCGTTGCAGTCGTAGAGCTGGATCTGGGTGCCGTTCGCCGTGCCGGCCGACGTGACGTCCATGCACTTGCCGAGTGCCTGCAGCGAGCCGTCGGCGGCCACCGTCCACTGCTGGGCGCCGGTGCCGTTGCAGTCGTAGAGCTGCACCGCCGTGCCGTTGGCGGAGTTGGCCCCGGCCACGTCCACGCACTTGCCGCCGTAGCCGGTGATCTGCCCGGTGCGGTTCGCGCCCGGGCTGCCGGACCAGACGAAGGTGGCCGAGGTCTGCGCCGGCAGCGTGTAGCTGAACGACTCGTTCCCCCAGACCACATGGACCGGCTGGCTGGAGGTGGAACCGTTGTAGGCGATCAGCGCCTTCGAGCCGTCCGGGTTGCGCCAGGCCACGTTCGGCACCACGGTGTCGGCCGTGGACGCGATCCGGTAGGCGCCCGGCTTGACGAACTTGGTCAGCTGGCCCATGTCGTAGTACTCGACGGTGTAGTCCACCTGCCCGCTGCGCGCGTCCCCGTTGTGCACGGTGACCAGACCGGTGCAGGTGCCGCAGCCGCCGTTGTGCGGGCCCATGTTCTGGTCCACCGCGAGGGACCACTTCACCACCGACTTACCCCAGTTGCGGGTGTAGTCGATGATGTTGTTCATGTCCTCGTTCTGCTGGTTGGCGATCCAGGTGCCGCCGGAGTGCTCCGTGTCGTAGGCGTCCAGGTTCGGGTACTGGTTGTGCACCGTGGTCTGCTCGGAGACGTCACCGCCGTAGCCGTGCCAGGCCAGACCGCCGAAGAGGGGGTCGTTGCGGATCGCCGCGTCGTTGACCGTCTGCGCGCCGTAGCCGTCGTACTGGTCCCAGTTCCAGTCCAGCGCCAGCACCTTGGTGCTCAGACCGGCCGCGTGCAGCGCGGGCAGCAGGTCCGTGCCGGTGAAGTAGTCGAGCCCGTTCGCGTTCCACTGCATCGACGGGTACCCGCTGCAGCAGGTCGGCTCGTTCTGCACGGACACGAAGTCGACCGGCACGCCCTGAGCCTGGTACGCCTGCAGGTACTTGACGAAGTACTGGGCGTAGGCGCCGTAGTACTGCGCCTGCAGCCAGCCCTGGTCCATCGCGCCGTTGTCCTTCATCCACGCGGGGGCGGTCCAGGGCGTGCCCATGACCTTGAGCGCCGGGTTGAGCTGCCGGGCCTGCTTGGTCAGCGGCAGCACGTCCACCAGGTCGTGGGCGAGGGAGAAGTGACTGAGCGTCGGGTCGGTCTGCCCGGCCGGCATGTCGTCGAAGGTGTAGTCGTACCGGGCCAGGTCGGAGGCGCCGATCGGGTTGCGCAGGAAGTCCAGGCCGATGCCGTTGACCGGGTCGAACAGCGCCGTCATCACACTGTTCCGGGTGGCGGCGGAGAGGGCGCCGCTGCTGTTGAGCAGGTAGCCGGCGGTGTCGGTGAAGGACGCGCCGCCGCCGGTGAACTGCTGGTAGGTGGTCCCTTCGTCGACGGTGATCTGCCGGCCGGAACCACCGGTCCCGGCGGCGAAGCTGACGGGGGTCTGCTGCTGCAGCCCCCGGGTGACGTGCCGTCCGGCGGAGTCGTCGGTGGAGGTGAGCCAGATGCTCACCGACTCGTTCGCGGCGTGGGCGGTGGGCGCGGCGACCAGGAGCCCCGTCGCGGCGACTGCCGCGGACAGGGCGGCTGCGCCGAACGATCGCCAGCGTGTGGGCAAGGGCATGCCAACTCCAGGCAGGTGGGGATGGGTTGACGTGGTGGCCGAGCTGACGAGGATTCAACTGCGCGCGGCGCGGCGGCGTCAAGAGAACGCTCTCCCGGGCCGGTTCCGAAACCCGCGTGACCGGAACCGGGAACTCGCCTACGGTGTCCGGGCATGAACCACGGATGGCAGCTGACCGAGGACGTCGAGGAGTTCCTCACCGCGGCCGGAGCGTTCCTGGAGGCCGACGCGCTCGCGCACACGGTCCTGCTCTCCGTCAGCGAGGCGGTCCGCCTGCACGGCCCCTTCACCTTCGACGGCACCGCCCCCGCCCGCTTCGGGCACCGAACGGCCGCGGACGGCACGGTCGTCGCCGCGTTCGTCCGGACGCCCCCGCGCGCCGTCCTGCTCAGCACGATGGACGACGAGTCCGCCCGCAGCCTGGCGGCCCTCCTCCCGGACGTCCCGGGCGCCACCGGCCCCGCAGCCGTGGCCCGCGCCTTCGCGGACGCCACCGGACGCCCGTGGCGGGTGCACCGGAACGAACGCCTGTTCCGCCTCACCGAACTGACGGAGCCCGGCCCCACCCCGGCCGGCCGCGCCCGCCCCGCGACCGCCGCGGACGTCCCCCTGGTGGCCGCGTGGCTGGCGGACTTCGCGGCCTTCATCGGTGAACGCCCCGTCCGCGACTGGACCGCCCAGGCCGAGCGGCGGGTCGCGTCCGGTCGCCTGCTGCTCTGGGAAACGGACGGCCGCCCGGTGTCCATGGTCGGCTGGACCCCGCCCTTGGCGGGCCACATCCGCATCGCCCCCGTCTATACCCCGCCCAGGGATCGCGCCCGCGGCTACGCGGGCGCGGCGGTCCACGCGGCCTGCCGGCAGCTCGACACCGAGCTCCTCCTCTTCACGGACCTCGCCAACCCCACCTCCAACGCCCTCTACCACCGCGTGGGCTTCCGCCCCCTCGCCGACCACACCGAGCTGATCTTCCCTGCCCAGCCCCCGAGGGGCGCGAGGCTGTGAACAGGTGCGGGCTCCGCCGCGTGGGGGCGACGAGCCCACCACCGAGGGAGGTACGACCCTGACTGCAGGTCGAACCTCCCGGGGGGTGGCTCTCTTACTCGCGCCCACGCGGCGGAGCCCGCACCTGTTCACAGCCTCGCGCCCCTGGCGGGGGCTCGCGTGCGGAACAGCCGCACCCCCCTGAAACTGGTGAGGGTCCGCCGCACCTCCCCGGGAAGGGGCAACCGCATGCCCGCCGCAGGCACAGGCACAGGCACAGCCCAGATCGGCGTCACCGGGCTCGCCGTCATGGGACGCAACCTCGCCCGGAACTTCGCGCGCCACGGCTACACCGTGGCCCTGCACAACCGCACCGCCGCCCGCACCCGCGCCCTCGTCGCCGACTTCGGGCACGAGGGGGCCTTCGTCCCCACCGAGACCGCAGCCGACTTCGTCGCCGCGCTCGAACGCCCTCGCCGGCTCCTCGTCATGGTCAAGGCCGGCGAGCCCACCGACCAGGTGATCGACGAGTTCGCCCCGCTCCTCGAACCGGGAGACGTGATCATCGACGGCGGCAACGCCCACTTCCTCGACACCCGCCGTCGCGAGGCTCGCCTGCGCGAGCGCGGCATCCACTTCGTCGGCACCGGCGTCTCCGGCGGCGAGGAGGGGGCACTCGAAGGGCCGAGCATCATGCCCGGCGGCTCCGCGGAGTCCTACGAGTCCCTGGGGCCGATGCTCGAAGCGATCAGCGCCAAGGTGGACGGCGAGCCCTGCTGCACCCACATCGGCCCGGACGGCGCCGGACACTTCGTCAAGATGGTGCACAACGGCATCGAGTACGCCGACATGCAGCTCATCGCCGAGGCCTACGACCTGCTGCGCCGGGTGGGCGGCTACACGCCGATCCAGATCGCCGAGATCTTCCGCACCTGGAACACCGGGCGGCTCGACTCCTACCTCATCGAGATCACCGCCGAGGTGCTCGCCCACACGGACTCCACCACTGGCAAGCCCTTCGTCGACATCGTGCTGGACCAGGCCGAGCAGAAGGGCACGGGCCGCTGGACGGTGCAGACCGCGCTGGACCTCGGCGACCCGGTCTCCGTCATCGCCCAGGCGGTGTTCGCTCGTTCCGCCTCGGGCCACACGGATCTGCGCCAGGCCTACCGCGGCCTCGACGGCCCGACCGCCCACCCGATGGCGACCGCCGACTCCAACGCCTTCGCCGACCAGGTCGAGCAGGCCCTCTACGCCTCCAAGGTCATCGCCTACGACCAGGGCTGGAAGATGATCCTCGACGGCAGCCGCGACTACGACTGGAGCATCGACCAGGGCGCGGTCGCGCGCATCTGGCGCGGCGGCTGCATCATCCGCGCGGCCTTCCTCAACCGGATCAGCGACGCCTACCGGCAGCGGCCCGACCTGCCGAGCCTGCTCGCCGACCCGGCCTTCGCCGACGAGGTGACGGGGGCTCAGGACGCCTGGCGCTCGGTCGTGGCCACCGCGGCCGCGAGCGGCGTCCCGGCTCCCGCCTTCTCGGCCGCGCTGGCCTACTTCGACACGCTGCGCGCCGGCCGGCTCCCGGCCGCGCTCACCCAGGGGCAGCGCGACTTCTTCGGCGCGCACACCTACCACCGCACCGACCGTCCGGGCGTCTTCCACACCCTCTGGGCCGAGCCCGGCCGCGCGGAGGTCCAGCAGTCCTGACGGGTGGCCCACGCCGACCGGTCAGGAACCGCACCAAACCCGCCCAACTCCCCAACTCCTTGCGTCCCCCGGCCAGTTGGTCGGGGGACGTTCACTCGATCCCTCTTTCCAGACTCACATCTACGTGCGTAGCATCCTGTGGCATGGCTGCGACAAGCAACTGTCGGGCCGTCAGTTCAGCGTTCCCGCAAGCCCTTTGCCGTCCCCCGACGCCACGGAGGCTCGACGCAATGAACCCCCTCTCCCCCGGACGAGGCCGCACCGCCCTCGCCGCCACCACTCTGTTCGCCGCACTGGGACTGCTCGCCGCGGTCCCCGGCGGGTCCGCCGACGCCGCCGCCAAGACCCAGCGCGGCTCCGCCTGGATGGGCATCGGCGTGGCCGCCCACCAGCACGGCAGCGGCGGCTCCGGCGGCACCGTCCAGCCGATGGTCACCCAGACCGAGGGCGTGGACGTCTCCAGCTACCAGGGCAACGTGGCCTGGTCGACCCTGTGGAACAGCGGCGTCCGCTGGGCCTACACCAAGGCGACCGAGGGCACCTACTACACCAACTCCTACTTCACCCAGCAGTACAACGGCTCCTACAACGTCGGCATGATCCGCGGGGCGTACCACTTCGCCACCCCGGACACGACCTCGGGCGCCACCCAGGCGGACTACTTCGTCAACCACGGCGGCGGCTGGTCCCAGGACGGCAAGACCCTGCCGGGCACCCTGGACATCGAGTGGAACCCGTACGGGGCCGCCTGCTACGGCCTGTCGCAGAGCGGCATGGTCAGCTGGATCCGCAGCTTCCTCAACGAGTACAAGTACCGCACCGGCCGGGACGCGGTGATCTACACCGCCACCTCCTGGTGGACCCAGTGCACCGGCAACTACAGCGGCTTCGCCGCCACCAACCCGCTGTGGATCGCCAACTACAACGGCTCGTCCGGCACTCTTCCGGCGGGCTGGTCCTACTACACCATGTGGCAGTACACCGACTCCGGCCCGACCGTCGGCGACCACGACAAGTTCAACGGCGACATCACCCGCGTCCAGGCCCTCGCCAACGGCTGACCCGGGTTGCGGGGGCAGGACCCCCGCAGCAGCGTGGGGACGGGCGGCCGCCCGGCCGCCCGTCCCCACCCGAGGAGTTCCCGTGAGCGACGACAGCAACGAGTACGTTCCCGGCAGCGACAGCCGCGACCGCCGCGAGCACGGCGGCATGCCGCCCCGCCCGGACGACGACGAACTGGCCCGCCGCACCGAGGCGGAGCGGGTCGAGGCCGGCCTGGAGGACTACGACCCGAACGAGGTGCCGCCCGCGACGGACACCCCGCCGCAGCCGGACCCCACCGGGACGGAGCAGTGGCAGGAGGAGAACGCGGAGGTGGAGCGGGAGTTGGAGGAGGGCGAGTTGGAGGCCCGACCGGACCGTCCCGACTTCCCGCCCTCCTCCTACGAGGACCGCTGACCTTCCGTCAGAGCGGGCGGCTCAGGACGGCAGGTGCCAGATCTGGTTGGCGGTGCCTGCGCAGTCCCAGATCTGGACCTGGGTGCCGGACCCGCCGTACCCGGTGTCGTCCAGGCACTTGTTGGACTGCGGGTTGTACAACTCGCCGTTGGACTGCGGGATCCACACCTGCGCCGCGGTGTTGTTGCAGGTGTAGAGGTCGACCTGGGTTCCGTTGGCGGTCCCGCCGGCGTAGATGTCCAGGCACTTGCCGAGCACGTGCAGGGTGGTCCCGGCCTGGACGAAGGTCCACTGCTGGGCGGCGGTGCCGTTGCAGGTGTAGACCTGGACCGGGTTGTAGTCGGCGGTGCTGGCCGAACGGTCGTCGAGGCAGAGGCCGTTGTACCCGGTGACCGGACCGGTGCTGCCGGTGCCGCCGCCACCGCCGGAGCCGGACCCGGTGGTGGTGTACGCGGCGACGTAGCCGACGCTCATGGTCGCGCCCGAACTCGTCGACGAGGTGGGCGTGGTGCAGCCGCAGACCCCGTTGGGGAAGCCGCCGCCCATGGCGAGGTCGAAGATGATCTCCAGGTTGTGGTCGAACGCCTGCTGCCAGGTCGAGGCGCCCACCTGGCTCTCGTTGACGGTGAAGTACGAGGCGCCGTCCAGGTAGAAGGTGATGGACTCGGCCGAGGTGTTCGTGCGGTCGAGGATCATGGTGTACGTGTGGTACCCGGTCTGGCAGCCGGAACAGGCGCGCAGCCCGCTGCCGATGCCGTTGCCCTCGTTGCAGACGCCGCCCGGGTAGGTCCCGCAGTGGATGGTGCCCGCCACCTGGGAGAGCGCGTTCACGTCCTCCATGATGTCGATCTCGCCGTTCTCGGGCCACTGGCCCTGGCCGAGCATCCAGAACGCCGGCCAGTAGCCGAGCCCGGAGGACGGGTTGGGCTGCTGGATCGAGGCGGTGACCTCCAGCTTCCCTCCTGCGGGCGCGCCGGCGACGGCGGTGGGGGTGTGGATCCGCCCGGAGGTCCAGCTGCCGCCGCTGTTCAGGGCGGTGATGTTCAGATGGCCGCTGCCGTCCAGGTGGACGTTGGCGGTCGAGTTGGTCATGGTCTCGATCTCACCGGTGCCGAAGTTGGAGCCCGGTCCGGTGTCGTAGGTCCACTTGCTGCCGTTGGGCGCGCTCCCTGCGGCGCCCGAGAAGTCGTCGCTGAACACCGTGGTCCAACCCGAGGGGGCGGGCGGCACGGTGACGGCCCCTGCCGTGGTGGCGGGGGAGACCACGACGACCAGGGCCAGCAGCAGACCGGTGAGCAGGGCGCGCACGGTGCGCACCGAGCCCGGCGTGGGGGTGGTTCGGAGAGGCATGAGGCGGCTCCCTCGATCGACTGACGGGGATTCAACTCCCGTACATGCCAAGTAGTCAATGAGTCGGGAGAGCGTTATCTGAATCAATTTCCCGAAGACGTCGAGTCAACGCCGTTCATACATGCTCATGTCATTGACTGTTCGTCAGAAGCCGGGACCATGACAGGTACTCACATCCCGACCCCCCGGAGGACCCCGTGTTCCGACGTCCCGCGCTCTGGTCAGCCGCCGCCGCGGCGGCCGCCCTGCTGTTCGCCGCCGCCACGCCCTCCCCGGCCCCGGCCGCCGACACCGGCAGCCTCTCCCTGGCCGGCGCGACCGGCGTCGGCCTGCACAACACCTACGACCCCTCGGCCTTCACCTACCTCGCCCAGGGCCTGGACACCGGCACGTCGATGGTCGAACTCGACGTCTGGGACGACTTCGTCACCAAGGAGTGGAAGGTCAGCCACTCCAACCCGCTGGGCAACAGCAACAACTGCGTGGACGCGAGCACCGCCGCGCAGCTTTACACCGGAAGCCGCAACAAGGACCTGGGCAGCTGCCTCGACGACATCCGCGTCTGGCTCGCGGCCCACCCCGGCCACGGGCCGCTGGTCGTCAAGCTGGAGCTCAAGGCCGGATTCCAGGCCACCTACGGCCTCGGGCCCGCCCAGCTCGACGCCACCATCGCTGCCCACCTGGGCGGCGACGTGTTCCGGCCGGCCGACCTGATCGGCTCCTACCCGTCGCTCGACGCGGCGGCCAGGGCGGGCAACTGGCCGACCCGCAACGCCCTCGCGGGCAAGGTGATCCTTGAGGTGATCCCTGGCACGGTCGAGGAGAACAACCCGACCGACTCGCTGTGGACGGACCAGGAGTACGCGCAGTACCTGAAGGGTCTGCAGGCGGCGGGCAAGCTGGGTCAGGCGCAGATCTTCCCCGCCGTCCACAACGCCCAGGCGGGCGACCCGCGCACCCGCTACGCCGACACCACGCTGCGCCCGTGGTTCGTCGTCTTCGACGGCGACGCCTCGGCGTACGTGGACGGCGGCATCGACACGTCCTGGTACGACACCAACCACTACCTGCTGATCATGACGGACGCGCAGAACGTCAGCCCCGCGATCGACGACACGAACCCGACCGACGCCCAGGCCCAGGCCCGGGTCGCGCAGCTCGCCAAGGCCCACGCCACCATCGCCTCGACGGACTGGCGCACCCTGACCGACGTCCAGTCAGAGGTTCTCCCCCGAGGGTGAGTTGCAGCCCCCACCAGGGGCGCGAGGAACCGCGCGACCAGCCCACCACTCACGGAGGTTCGACCCTGATTGCAGGGCGACCCTCCCCGGGTGGTGGGTTTCTCGCGCAGTTCCCCGCATCCCTGACAGGGCTGCAACTTACTCGAAAGCGTCGATACCGGTCAGTTGGGCCGACAGGGCCCACAGGCGGGAGGCCTCTGCCGCGTCCACCGCATACGCGCGGACCCCGGCGGGGGCTTCGCCCCCCTGCCACAGCGGAGCGACCTCGCAGTCCTCCAGGTACACCCCGCCCTTCCCCTCCAGCTGCGGGGACGTCGCCGCCCAGACCTGGGTCGCCGCGCCCTGCTCCGGGCTCTTGAAGGCCGGGACGAGGGTGTTTCCGTCCTCGTCGATCCAGCCCATCGCGACCATCTCCTCCTTGGGCAGGTGCCGCTGAAGGGGCGTCAGGATCCCGCCCGGGTGCACGGCGAAGGCTCGCACCCCGTGCTCGCGGCCCCGGGCGTCCAACTCCACCGCGAACAGCACGTCCGCCGTCTTGGACTGCCCGTAGGCGAGCCACTTGTCGTAGCCGGTCTCGAACATGACGTCGTCCCAGCGGATCGGCGAGAGCCGGTGCGCGGACGAGGAGACGGCCACTACCCGGGCCCCGCCGTCCGCGACGAGCGCGGGCCAGAGCAGGTTGGTGAGCGCGTAGTGGCCGAGGTGGTTCGTCGCGAACTGCGCCTCCCAGCCCGGGCCGACGCGGGTCTCCGGGCAGGCCATCACGCCCGCTCCGTTGATCAGGACGTCGATGCCGCGGCCGATCGCCAGGAACTCCTCGGCGAAGGCGCGCACGCTGCCGAGATCGGCCAGGTCCAGGCGGTGCACCTCCACCCGGTCCGATTTGGCCAGGTCCTCCGGCACCGCCTCCGGGCGGCGCGCCGGGACCACGACGTGGGCGCCGGCCGCGGTCAGCGCGCGCGTCGTCTCGACGCCGATGCCCGAGTAGCCGCCGGTCACCACGGCCAGCCTGCCCGAGAGGTCGATACCGGCCAGGACCTCGGTGGCCGTGCTGCGGGCGCCGAAGCCGGAGCCGAGGGGTTGCTGTGGAGTCGCTGTCGTCATGCGGCCGACGCTACGGCTTCGAGGGCACTCGAAGTCAACAGCGACACGTCAACTCCCGTTCGCGGGCGGTGCGTCCAGTCCGCAGTGATGGCAGGGCCGCTCGCCGTGGCCGCCCTCGTGCGCGGCGGGCGTCGGCTTCCGGCCGCGGAGGCCGAGCGCGGCCAGCAAGCCGGCCAGTCCGCACATGCCGGCCGCGATCAGCATGGCCCTGCCGAAGCCGTCCGAGAACTGGGCCGGGTGCAGGTAGGCCGTGCCGCCGATGCCCGCCGCCGCCGGCAGGACGGCGACGGCGATCAGGCCGGCCGCCCGGGCCACGTCGTTGTTGACCGCCGAGGCCATGCCCGCGTGCTGCGCGGGGGCCGCGGCGAGCACCGTCGTCGTGAGCGGGGCGACCGTCGCGGCGAGCCCAAGGCCGAAGACGACCACGGCCGGCAGCACTTCCGTCAGGTAGTCGCCGCCGGGTCCGATCCGGGTCAGCAGGGCAAGGCCCGCACCCACCAGCAGCGGCCCGAGGCTCATCTGCAGTCGCGGCCCGATCCGGGCGGCGAGCGCGCCCGAGCGCGAGGACAGCGCCAGCATCAGCGCCGTGACCGGCAGCAGCGAGACGCCTGCCGCCAGGGGACTGTAGCCCGACACCTGCTGCAGTTGGATCGGCAGCAGGAACAGCGCTCCGCCCAGTGCCCCGTAGAGCACGAAGGTCACGACGTTGGTGACGGTGAACGGCGCGGAGGCGAACATGGAAAGCGGCAGCATGGGCGTCTCCGTGTGCCGTTCCCACAGCACGAACGCGACCAGCAGTGCGGCTCCCGCCGCCAGTGCGATCCAGCCCCGGCCCGACCACTCGATCAGCCCGTAGGTCACTCCCACCAGCCCGAGGGTCACCAGCACGGCCCCCACCGCGTCGATGCGCCGCGGAGCTTCCGGGTCGCGGGTCTCGGGGACATGACGCACCGTCACCGCGACCACGGCCGCCGCCACGGGCAGGTTGATCGCGAAGATCCAGCGCCAGGACGCCGCCTCCACCAGCCAGCCGCCCAGGAACGGGCCGACGGCCGTGGCCACCCCGCTCAGACCGGACCACGCGCCGATCGCCCGGCCGCGGTCCTGAGCCGCGAAAGAGGCCTGCAGGATGGCCAGGCTGCCCGGCGTCAGCAGCGCGGCCCCGACGCCCTGCAGGGCGCGCGCCGCGACCAGCACGCCCACGCCGGGCGCGATCCCGCACAGCAACGAGGCGAGCGCGAACCAGACCACCCCGACCAGGAAGATCCGTCGCCGCCCGTACCGGTCGCCCATCGAGCCGGCGGGCAGCAGCAGGCCGGCAAGGGTCAGTGTGTAGGCCGTCACCACCCACTGCAGCGAGGCCATACCGGCATGGAAGTCCCGCCCGATGGACGGGAGCGCGATCCCGACGACGGTGGCGTCGATCGACGCCATGCCCGACCCCAGCACGGTCGCCGCAAGTACCCAGCGGCCCCGGGCGGTTCCGGCGTGGAGTTCGGTCGGGGCGGTGGTCGCCGCGTCGGTGGAATCCATGAGCGCGCCCTCCTGTTGACCGCATCATGCCCCCTGCGCCGAACCGGACGCGCGATGGAGCGGCGGGAGAGCACAAGCTGTCGGACGAGGAGACGAGAAGGCCATGAGCGACCCCAGCACGGTACTGATCACCGGAGCCACCGACGGTCTCGGCCGGGCCCTGGCCCTGCGGCTCGCGGAGTCCGGCACGCGGCTGCTGCTGCACGGGCGCAACCCCGAGCGCGGGGATCAGGTGCGGCGCGAGGTGGTCGCCCTCGGGGCGCCCGAGCCCGTGCTGCTGCTGGCCGACCTGGCCGCGCGCGCCGAGGTGGACCGCCTCGCCGCGGCCGTCCAGGCCGTCACCGACCGCCTGGACGTGCTGGTGAACAACGCGGGCGTGGGCTTCGGCGCCCCGGGCGCCGGGCGGGAACTGAGCCCCGACGGCGTCGAACTGCGCTTCGCCGTCAACTATCTGGCGGTCGTTCGGCTGACCCGGCGCCTGCTGCCGCTGTTGCGCCGTTCGGCGCCCGCCCGGATCGTCAACGTGGCGTCGGCCGGCCAGTTCCCGCTCGACTTCGGCGACCTGATGCTGGACCGGGACTACGACGGCGTCACCGCCTACCGGCGGGCCAAGCTGGCCGAGATCATGTTCACCTTCGACCTGGCCGAGGAGCTGGGCGGGACCGGGGTGACCGTCAACGCCCTGCACCCGGCGTCCTTCATGGACACCTCGATGGTGCGGGAGTCCGGCGTCGGTCCGCACAGCAGCGTCGAGGAGGGCCTGGCCGCCACCCTGCCGCTGGTCGAGGCGGAGTCCCTGGCGGGAGTCAGCGGCCGCTACTTCAACGGCCGTTCCCCCGCCCGCGCGCTCGACCAGGCCTACGACCCCGACGCCCGGCGCCGGCTCCGCGAAGCGACCGCCGCGCTGCTGCCGGACCTGGGCTGAGGAACGCTCAACCCGCCTTGCGACCGCGGTAGATGACGTCCAGCCAGACCGTGAGGATGGACTCCACCGCGGTCGACTCGTCCAGCGCGATGACGCCGCTGCCGAATCCGCCGAAGGTGCCGAGCATGACGCGCTCGTTCATGGCGTTGAGCATCACGGCCAGCTCGTGCGCGGGCAGCCCGTCCGGCGCGGCGCCGCGCTCGCGCTCCGCGGTGATGGCGAGCGCGGTCAGCTCCACCCAGCGCTGGATGAACTGCTCCCAGCGGGCGCGGACCTCGCCCCCCGCCGCGTAGGCCTCCGCCACCGCGATCGTGACGGCCCGTCGGGTGCCGAAGGCGGTGTAGACGGCGGTCAGCGCCCGGCGCCACCAGTGCGCGGGGTCGCAGTCCTCGGCAGCGAGCTGTTCGAAACCTTCCATCACGCCCTGGTCGGCCTCGGCGACCACGCCCTCGAGGAGCGTGAGCAGCACCTCGTCCTTGGAGCCGAAGTAGAAGTAGAACGTCGGCCGGGAGATGCCCGCGCCTCGGGCCAGGTCGTCGATGGAGATGTCGCGCAGCGGGCGCTCGCCGAGCAGCCGTTCGGCGGTCTCCAGGATCGCGGCACGGCGCTCGTCGCCGGTCGGCGGGGAGGGTCGGCGGGCACCGCGCCCGCGTCGGGGCCGGTCGGCTGCTGTGGTCGGCATGGCCCGACCCTACAAGACGTGTCCCCTGCGCGGGGGCGGGCACAGGACCTCCACTCGACACACCGTTGACGCTCTCGACACTGTGTTGATACGTTCCCGCCACCGGCCGCCCACTGCCGTGCGCGCCGCCACCGACCGGGATGGGGGATCCATGCCGCAGCACCCCGCACAGCACCTCGACGTTCTGATCGTCGGCGCCGGGCTCTCCGGCATCGGCGCCGCGTGCCACCTCCAGCGCGAGCACCCGCAGCGCAGCTACGCCGTGCTCGAGTCACGCGACGCCATCGGCGGCACCTGGGACCTGTTCCGCTACCCGGGCGTGCGCAGCGACTCGGACATGTTCACCCTCGGCTACTCCTTCTCCCCCTGGACCGAGGCCAAGGCCATCGCCGACGGCGGGTCGATCCTGCAGTACGTACGCCGTACCGCCCGCGAGTACGGCGTCGAGGACCGCATCCGCTACCACCACCGCGTGGTGCGCGCCTCCTGGTCCTCCGCCGACGCGACGTGGACGGTCACCGCGGAGCGGACGGACGCCGCAGGCGCGGCCCGGACGGTGGAGCTCACCTGCTCGTTCCTCTACGTCTGCAGCGGCTACTACCGCTACGACCAGGGCTACACCCCGGACTTCGCGGGCATCGAGGACTTCACCGGTCAGGTCGTGCACCCGCAGCACTGGCCGCAGGACCTCGACTACGCCGGCAAGCGTGTCGTCGTCATCGGCTCCGGCGCCACCGCCGTCACCCTGGTCCCGGCCATGGCCGAGCAGGCGGCCCAGGTGACCATGTTGCAGCGCTCCCCCACCTACGTCGTCTCGCTCCCCTCCCGCGACGTCGTGGCCCAGGCCCTCGGACGGGTGCTGCCCGCGAGAGCGGCGGCCCGTGCGGCCCGCTGGAAGAACATCCGGGTCTCCCTCTACAGCTACCAACTCAGCCGCAGCGCCCCGGCGTTGATGCGCACCGTGTTCCGCAGGGGTGTACAGCGCCAGCTGCCCAAGGGCTACGACGTGGGCACGCACTTCACCCCGCAGTACAACCCGTGGGACGAGCGCCTGTGCGTGGTCCCGGACGGCGACCTCTTCCGCGCCATCGGCAGCGGCCGCGCCCAGGTCGTCACCGACCGCATCGACCGGTTCACCTCCACCGGCATCCGGCTCCGGTCGGGCGCGGAGCTGGAGGCGGACGTCGTCGTCACCGCCACCGGCCTCAACCTGCTCGCCTTCGGCGGCATCGAGCTGACGGTCGACGGCCGCGAGGTGCGGCTCAACGAGACCGTCGCCTACAAGGGCATGATGCTCTCCGGCGTCCCCAACTTCGCCTTCACCGTGGGCTACACCAACGCCTCCTGGACGCTCAAGGCGGACCTGGTCGCGGAGTACGTCTGCCGGCTGCTGCGCCACCTGGACGAGAACGGCTACCAGGTCGCCACCCCGGTCGAGCCCGCCTCGCCGGTCCGCGAGCCGCTCATCGGCCTCCGGTCCGGATACGTCCGGCGCAGCCTCGACGCGTTCCCCACCCAGGGCCCGACCGCGCCCTGGCGGGTCCACCAGAACTACCCGCGCGACGTGCAGCTGATGCGCAAGGGACCGCTGGAGGACATCGGCATCCGCTTCGGCCTGGCCGGCGAGGGGGCCGAAGACGACCAACTCGCGACCACCCCGCGCTCGTTGACGGTCCGCGGCCGCCACGTCCGCTACCGCGTCACCGGTCCCGCGGACGCGCCACGGGTGCTGCTGCTGCATGGCGTCACCCGCAGCCTGGAGGACTGGAACGAGCAGCACGAGCGGCTGTCCGGCCAGTACCGGGTGATCAGCGTCGACCTCCCCGGCTTCGGCCACTCGCAACGGCTGCGCGAGCCGGTCTCGCTGGCCGGTCTGGCCCGCTTCGTGGAGGACTTCCTGGACGAGATCGGCGTGGCCGGACCGGTCCACGTGGCGGGCAACTCGCTGGGCGGCGCGGTCGCCATGCAACTCGCCGTGCAGGCACCGGACCGCGTGCGCAGCCTGCTGCTCGCCAACAGCGCGGGCTTCGGCCGCGAGGTCACCCCGACCCTGCGCATCCTCGGTGTCCGCCCCCGAGCGGTGGCCAAGGCGATGCTGCGCCCCAACCGGACGGTCGCACTCCAGGCGGAGCGCTCCATCTTCCACGACCCGTCCTTCGCCACGCCCGAACGCGTGGACCTGGCCTACCGCCTCTCGGCCCGCCCGGAGGGAGCGGACGCGATGCTCGACACCCTCGGCAGCCTCGGCGGCCTGCGCGGCGTCCACGCCGCCTGGCGCGCCGAACTCCTGCCCGCGGTGGCCGCGTTGGCCCACCCGACGCTGGTGGTCTGGGGCGACGACGACCGCATCCTCCCGGCCAAGCACCTGCTCGCGGCACGCGAGGCGCTCCCCCACGCCCAGTGGCACCTGTTCCCCGCGACGGGCCACATGCCGCAGATCGAACGGGCCGAGGAATTCGCCACGCTGGCACGGGAGTTCTGGTCGTCCGACGAGCCGGACCCGCAGTCGGGGTCGCAGTCGGGGTCGCAGTCGGGGTCGCAGTCGGGGTCGGCGTCGGCGCCTGAAGCGGCGGCGGTGGACGGCGAGCCGGAGACCGTCGCGGGCCAGGTGTGACCCGCTCCGCTCCCCCTGGGGCGGGGCCCGTGGCCCGCCCCGTCAGTGCACGTCGGCGCTGATGATGACCCCGCCGTGGACGGTGTAGGTGCCGGAGAAGTGCCGGACCGTCCCGTCGGTCTGCTGCGCGTCCAGCACGATGGAGACGGTGCTGCCGGACGTTCCGGTGACGGTGACGGTGTCGCTGGCCGTCGTCGAGAACCCGGCGACGAAGTGGGCGTAGGAGCTGTCGAGGTTCTTGCCGCCGAGGTTCCAGGCGGTCTGGTAGTCCCGGGCGTTGATGGCCGCGAAGTAGTCCTCGACGACCTGCTGCGGCCCGGCGGCCGCCGGACTGCTGGTCGGCGCGGGCGGAGCCGCGGGCGGCGCGGCCGGCGGGGCGGGCGTCCCGGCCGGCGCGTTGCCGGAGACGGTCCGGGTGACGGCCCACTCGGCGGTGTCGTTGGAGAACCCGCTGTCGGGGGTGTACTGAACGCGGGAGAGCCGACTCCCGACCGCGTCCTGGACGGTGACGTACCCCACGGCACTCTCGCCCGGACTGAGCGTCACGTTGTCGAGACTCGGGCCCGAGGTGATGGTGTCAACTGTTGTCTTGGCCTGTTCGTCGCTGTTGGTGTAGGCCTGCACGCAGTTGTCCGGGGAGTCGCTGTACACGGTGCTCCCCGTGTTTGTGATCCGGAACTGCAGGCCGACGTCCTTGATGCCCGCATCGGGCGTGAACGCATCGGGCTGAGCCGGATCGACCACGCTCAGCAGCGTCACGGTCAACTGCTCCCGGGAGTCGTTGCCCGTCACGACGATCTGGTCCCCCACGCCCGCAGCCGTCCGACCGCTGCTCGCGGCACTGGGCGGCGCGGCCGCGCTGGCGGTCCCGTTCTGGGTGGCGGGGGCGCTGGCGGACGAGGACGGCGCCCTCGGCAGGACGGCGGTGTTGATCTTCGCGCCGCTCGTACACCCGGCAACGGCCACCCCACCGATGCACGCGGCGGTCACGAAGGCTGCGGCTCGCTTCATCAGCATCATCTCCGGTCGTACGCCACCAGTATTGGTCCGCCCGGACAACGTCGCAGCTCAGCCCGGCCGCCGACGCCGCCGCTGCCGCTCCTGCCGCAGTGCGTGCGCCGGGGACGTGCGCCCCTTGCACCGATGCGGAGGCCGCCGCCCCGCATGACACGCCGTCAGCGGTGGCAGCCATGGGCGGTAAAGGTGCGTGCGTGCACGCATGGAAGCGGACACGGAAAGGCGTCGGATGACGCACGCT
This sequence comes from Streptacidiphilus monticola, assembly GCF_042658505.1. Taxonomy (NCBI): domain Bacteria; kingdom Bacillati; phylum Actinomycetota; class Actinomycetes; order Kitasatosporales; family Streptomycetaceae; genus Streptacidiphilus; species Streptacidiphilus monticola. Next base: position 50,460 of record NZ_JBHSQJ010000002.1, read on the forward strand.
CAGCAGGCTGCCCAGCACCCGCAGGCCCCGCGGACCCCTCAGGTCCCGCACGACGCGCAGCTCCCGCAGGTCCGGGCGACCGGGCAGGGCCGCCCGAGCCGCCCGGACCCCCACGGGCAGCCGTTCACCCTGCCGGTGTTCTACACGCCCTACCCTGCCCGGCTGAACCCGCACGCCGACGAGGCGCGGGCGCACTCCACCGCGTGGGCGCGGGAGTCGGGCATGCTGGAGGGGTCGGGCGTGTGGACGCAGGCGGATCTGGACGCGCACGACTACCCGCTGCTCTGCGCCTACACCCACCCCGACTGCGACGGGCCGATGCTGTCGCTGATCACCGAGTGGTACGTCTGGGTCTTCTTCTTCGACGATCACTTCCTCGAGACCTTCAAGCGCACCGGTGACCGCGCCGCGGCCCGCGCGTACCTGGCCCGGTTGCCACTGTTCATGCCGCTCGACCCCGGCGCCGACATCCCCGAACCCGCCAACCCGGTCGAGGCCGGCCTCCGGGACCTGTGGCTGCGCACGGTCCCCCACCGCTCGCCCGCCTGGCGGGCGCGGTTCCGGGAGAGCACCGCGGCGCTGCTGGACGAGTCGCTGTGGGAGCTGGCGAACATCAACGCCGGGCGGATCGCGAACCCCGTCGAGTACATCGAGATGCGCCGCAAAGTCGGCGGCGCGCCCTGGTCCGCGAACCTCGTCGAGCACGCGGCGGACGCCGAGGTACCACCCGCCGTCGCGGGAACCCGGCCCCTGCGCGTGCTGCGCGACACCTTCTCCGATGCGGTCCACCTCCGCAACGACCTGTTCTCCTACGAGCGCGAGATCCTGGACGAGGGCGAGCTCAGCAACGGCGTGCTGGTCTGGGAGACCTTCTTCGGCATGGACACCCAGGAGGCCGCGGAGTCGGTCAACGACCTGCTCACCTCGCGCCTTCTGCAGTTCGAGCACACCGTCGCCACCGAGCTGCCGCCCCTCTTCGCCGAGCACGGCCTGAACCCGGCCGAGGCCGCGGACGTCCTCGCCTACGTCAAGGGTCTGCAGGACTGGCAGTTCGGCGGCCACGAGTGGCATCTGCGCTCCAGCCGCTACATGAACAAGTCCGCCGACACCACCGGGAGTTGGCTCGGCACCTCGGGCCTGCACCCGGTCTTCCTGGCGCACCGGGCCCGGCCCTACCTCCAGTTGCCGCACCGCCCGGCGGCGGCGCCCGCCCGCTTCCCCGACCTGCGGATGCCGTTCCGGCTCACGCTCAGCCCGCATCTGGAGGGGGCGCGCCGGCACGTCCTGGACTGGTCGGAGCGGATGGGTCTGCTGCAGCCCCAACCGGGCGTCCCGGGCTCGGACCTGTGGGACCGTCAGCTGCTGGAGGGCTTCGACTTCGCCCTCTGCTCGGCCGCGCTCGACCCGGACGCGACGCCGGAGCAGCTGGACCTCAGCGCGGACTGGCTGAGCTGGGGCACCTACGCGGACGACTGGTTCCCGACCGTCTTCGGCCGCACCGGCGACCTCGCCGGGGCCCGGCAGGCGGTGGCGCGGCTGCGGCTATTCCTGCCGGTGGAGGGCCGGGCGGTGGCCGTGCCGGCGAACGCCCTCGAACGCGGGCTGGCCGACCTGTGGGCCCGCACCGTGCCGCCGCTCCGCTCGGCCGACCGCGAGCGGTTCCGCCGCTCGGTGGACGTGTTCCTCGACGGCTTCCTCTGGGAGCTGGCCAACAGGGCGCAGAACCGGATGCCGGACCCGGTGGACTACATCGAGACGCGCCGGCAGACCTTCGGCGCCGAGCTGACGATGGAGCTGGCCCGCTGCGCCGGCCGCTCCGCCGTGCCGGACGCGCTGTTCGCGAGCGGCACGGTCCAGGCCCTGGAGAACGCGGTGGCGGACTGGGGCGCGCTGCTCAACGACGTCGTCTCCTACCAGAAGGAGGTCGCCTTCGAGGGCGAGCTGCACAACGCCGTGGCCCTGGTGGAGAACTGGTTCGGCTGCGGCCCGGAGGCGGCCGTCCGGGTGGTGACGGACCTGCTGGAGCAGCGGATGGCCCAGTTCGAGCACCTGGTCGCCCATGAAATCCCGGTCCTGACCGAGGACTTCGGGCTGGACACGCACGGCCGGGCGGGACTGGACGGCTACCTCGCGGACCTGCGCAACTGGCTGGCCGCCGTGCACCACTGGCACGAGGCCACCCGCCGCTACGGGGAGGCCGACCTGGTGGCCCGCTACGGCCGCCCGGCCCGCGCGGGAGTACCGGTCACCGCGGACGGCCTGGGTCTGTCGGCGCTGCTGCTTCCCGAGCGGTCCGCGACGTCCGCGAGCCCCGTTCGCTGAGGTAGCGGCGTTCGGCGGCGCTGGTGGCCCGGCGGGCGGCGAGCCGGTAGGACTCGGCCGCCTCGTCGGCTCGGCCGAGCAGCTCCAGCAGATGGGCGCGGGTGGCGGGAAGCCGGTGGTGGCCGGCGAGCAGGCGGTCGTCGGCCAGCCGGTCGAGCAGGTCGAGTCCTGCCTGCGGTCCCTCGACCATGGCCAGGGCCACCGCCCGGTTGAGCGTGACCATCGGGCTGGGGTCCACCCGTTCCAACAGGCCGTACAGGGCCAGGATCTGCGGCCAGTCGGTGCTCTCGACGTCCTTGGCCTCCGTGTGGACGGCCGCGATGGCGGCCTGCAGCTGGTAGGGGCCGACGCGGCCGCGCGGCAGCACGGACTCGAGCAGGCCCACGCCCTCCGCGATCAGGTCGGCGTCCCAGCGGGAGCGGTCCTGTTCGGCGAGCGGGACCAGCGCGCCGTCCGGCCCGCTGCGCGCGGGCCGGCGGGCGTCGGTGAGCAGCATCAGGGCCAGCAGCCCGGAGGTCTCCTCGTCCTCGGGGACGAGCCGGTGCAGCAGCCGGGTGAGCCGGATGGCCTCGGCGGACAGCTGGGGCGCCGTCAGCTGGTCGCCGCTGCTGGCGGTGTAGCCCTCGTTGAGGACGAGGTAGAGCACGCGCTGGACGGCGGTCAGGCGTTCGGCACGCTGCCCGGCGTCGAGGGGCGTGCCGAAGTCGGCTCCGGCCGCGCGCAGGCTCTGCTTGGCGCGGCTGATCCGCTGGGCCATGGTGCCCTCGGGGACCAGGAAGGCCGCGGCGATCTGAGTGGTCGTCAGACCGCCGACGGCGCGCAGGGTGAGCGCGATCCGGCTGGGCACGGAGACGGCGGGGTGGCAGCAGAGGAAGAGCAGCGCGAGGGAGTCGTCGGCGTCGCGGCCGGTCTCCAGGTCGGCGGGGTGGGCGAGCAGTTCGGAGGCGGGGGTGGCGAAGTGCAGCCGCTCCTCGCGCTCGCGCCGGGCGGCGTCGCTGCGGACCTGGTCGACCAGGCGGCGGCGGGCGACGGCGACCAGCCAGCCGCGCGGGTTGTCGGGAACGCCCTGCTCGGGCCACTGCAGCGCCGCCGCGAGCAGCGCCTCCTGCACCGCGTCCTCGCAGGCGTCGAAGTGGCCGTAGCGGCGGGTGAGGGCGCCGAGGACCTGCGGCGCGAGGTCGCGCAGCAGGTCCTCGACCGGGGTGTCCGGGGTCACCAGTCCGCCGGGGGCTCGTGCAGGATCGGCCAGACCTCGACGACGTCGTGCTCCGCCCAGGGCATGTCGGCGGCGATCTCCAGGGCGCGTTCGCGGCTCTCGACGTCGAGCACGTAGAAGGAGGCCATGTACTCCTTGGTCTCCAGGTAGGGGCCGTCGGAGACGACGGGTGCGCCGTCCTTCCTGACGACCAGCTGGGCTTCGTCGCCGAGCCCGTAGGCGGCGAGCATCTCGCCGCTGGCGTGGTACTTCCGGTTGTAGGCGTCGGTCTTGGCGATCTCCTCGGCCCACCGCTCCTGGGGCAGGCTGTCCCACTTCTCCTGGTTGCCGTAGATCATCAGCAGGTACTTCACGGTGCTTCACCTCGTTCCGCGGCCCCGCCGGGTCGGCGGGTGCTCACCTGTCGGTCGGAGCCGCGGAGCGGTTCTCGACATCCCTCCTCACGATTCTTCAAGATTTTTTGTTGGGCTTCCAGGACCCGCGCGGTTCAGCCGGTGACGTGCGGGTTGTCCGCGTTGGTCAGGGTCTCCCAGGCGACGAAGAGGTTGTCCGTCCCGGCGGGCCGCTGCTGCTCGGTGAGGGCCTGGGTGTTGGTCATGGCGTAGCCCAGCCGGTTGTGCAGCGCGTTGAAGCCCACCTCGGTGACGGGCCCGAGGCCGAGCTTGAGCGTCCCGCCGCAGAGCCAGCTCGGCACGGCCGCGCCCAGCTGGTACTTGGACTGGAAGCCGAGTGCCTGCCGCAGCCGCTCGCCGACCTGGGGGTAGAGGTCCTGGCCCTGGATCAGGGCGGTCTCGGCCACGTGCGAGAGGGCCGAGATGCCGTACCCGGTGTGGGTGAAGTCGCGGCAGGTCTCCTGGGTCAGCCCGGTGACGAAGGTGGACTGCCCCTGCCAGTAGCTGATGATCTGCTGACTGGTCGTCAGCCCGCTGCCCGGGACCGTCCTGGGCAGCGCGCCGTCGCTGGACAGGTAGACGTAGGCCTGCACCCGGTTCAGGTACCGGGCGATCGCCTTGTCGTAGTCCGTCCTGTCGTCGAGGAAGACGGCGATGCCGACGGCGGCCTCCATCATCGACAGCTCCCAGTTGCCGTTGCTGTTGGAGCCGTTGACGACCTCGGGCAGGTAGACGCTGCGCAGCATGCTCGCGAAGCGGGTGACGTCGCTCGCGGCCCAGCCGCCGTAGCTGTAGCGGATGATCTCGGCGGCGCGCGGCCACACCGAGCCGGCCCACCCGGTCTGCAGCGGCGCGTTGCTGTCGGTGTGCTCGGTGATGGTGGCCGACCAGGCGTTCATGATCTTGACGGCTTCGGCGGCGTAGGCGGTGTTGCCGCTGATGTACCAGGCCAGCGCGTCGGTGTAGGCGGCGAGGGCGTCCTGGCGCTCGTCGGTGCAGCCGTTGTCGGGGTTGGAGTAGGAGCCGCAGTCCACGTCGGCCCGCGGGTGCGGGGTGCGGCCCAGCGAGGCGTAGGAGCTGCTGGTCAGCTGCCGCCAGGCGTCGGCCCAGGGCTCGGCCCCGGCCTTCACCCGCGCCTTGACGTAGTCGAGTTGGGCCCTGCTGACCAGGACGCCCGGGTGGGTGAAGACGGTCGGCGCGGTCTGCGAGGTGCGCGCGGCCTGCGCGCCGGGGGCGGCCAGGAAACCGGTGACGCTCAGGGCGAGCGAAGCGAGCAGGCCGAGCAGGCGGGTGCGTGTCGTCATCCTGGCGGTCCTCAACTCGGCAGGTTCCAGACCTGGTTGGCGTTGCCGCTGCAGGACCAGAGCTGCACCTGGGTTCCCGCCGTGGTGGACCAGTCGGTGTCGTCGAGGCACTTGCCGGACTGCGGGTTGTAGAGCGAGCCGTCGGCGCGCGGCTGCCACACCTGGGCGCCGGTGCCGTTGCAGCCGTAGAGGTCGACCTTGGTGCCGTCGGCGGTGCCGCCGGCGTAGACGTCCAGGCACTTGCCGAGGACCCGCAGCGTGCTGTCGCCGCCGACGGTCCACTGCTGCGCCGCGGTGCCGTTGCAGGTGTAGACCTGCACCGGGTTGTAGTCGGCGGTGGAGGCGGAGCGGTCGTCGAGGCAGAGCCCGGCGTAGCCGGTGATCCTGCCGGTGCGCGTGGTGCCCCCGCCGCTGCCCGTCACCGCGTTGAAGAGGGACGCGAACTGGTAGGGGCTCTGCGAGGTGCCGCTGCAGCTGTCGGACAGCGTGCCGTTGGACGTGCAGGCCTGGTCACGGCCGAGGGACCAGTAGGCCAGCTCCTGGATACCGTTGGACTTCGCGAAGCCCTCCAGCGTGCTCGCGTTGCCGGTGGTGAAGACCTCGTTGGTGGAGTCGTTCACGCCGATCATCGGGGTGTTGCCCTCCATGGCCCACAGCTGGGCGGAGGACTTGCCGGTCCAGATCTGCCCGAGCTGGCCGTGCAGGGCGTTGGCGGCGCTGATCGCGGCCTGGCCCATGTCCTCGTTCGGGCCGTAGTCCATGGTCATGATGTTGACCAGGTTGACCGTGAGGTTGTGGCTCTTGGCGTTGCCGAGCAGGCTCAGCGAGTTCGAGAGCAGCCCGGTGGGGTCGACGGGCAGGGTGTAGTCGACGTCGAGGCGCCTGCCCTGCGCGGCGTACTGCGCCTGGAGGTTGGCGAGGGCCTGGTTGCGCCGGTCGTTCGCCGCGGTGTCGTCCAGGGTGGCGCCCTCGACGTCGAGGTCGATCCGGGTGAGGTTCAGTGTGTCGATCACCTTCTGGTACTGGGCCTGGAGCGCGGAGACGCTGGTGCAGGCCTGGGCCAGTTCGGTGCCGGAGGCGCCGCCGAAGGAGGCGATGACGTCGCCGCCCGAGGCGCGCAGGCTGTTGATCGCACTGGTCCAGCCGGCGTCCGAGATCGAGGTGTCGCCGTTGAAGGTGGCGTTGCACCCCCCGCCGCCGTTGATGACGAAGGCGAGGGTGAAGTACTTGAGGCCGGTGGCCGCCTGGGCGTTGGCCATCGCGGAGGGCGAGTTCCAGGTCTCGACATAGGGCGCGGCGTACTGCGCGGGGAAGCCGGGGCCGGGGTTGGCCGCGGCGTGCGCGGTCCCGGGGAGGCCGAGCGCGCCGGCGAGGCCGGCGAGCAGTGCCGCGGCAGGGGCGAGTCGGTGCCTGAGTCGCATGGGCTGGCTCCTGATGGAAGGCCGGATGTGGGGGTCGGCCGAGCAGCACCGGAGTCAACCCGGGTTCATGACACACCGTCAAGAGGTCTGTCAGGAAACCTTCCTGACATTCTTTCGGGCGGCTGCGCCTGCCCCGCCCCGAAGTCCGGCGCGGCGTCCGCCCATTTGCAAGTAACCGGACATCTTTTGCAGCAAGTAGCTTAATTTTTGAGCATCTTGTTAGATCTCTTGCCGGGGTCTTGCGCGCTCAATACTCTCCACGTGGCCCACCCTCACGTCCCCACCCGCCTCCTGACCCGAGGGAGACCATGTCAGGCTCACGCCATGCGACACGCCTGCGAACGACGGCGTTCGCCCTCCTCGCCCTGCTGCTGGGCATGCTGCCGCTGCTGCACCCGGCAGCCGCCCACGCCGCCGGGACCAACCTGGCCTCCGGCCGGACCATGACCGCAAGCGGCGTCCAGCAGAACTACGTCGCCGCCAACGCCAACGACGGCGACCGGAACACCTACTGGGAGAGCACCAACAACGCCTTCCCGCAGTGGCTCCAGGTGGACCTGGGCAGCGCGACCGGCGTCGACCAGGTCGTGCTGAAGACCCCGACCGCCTCCGGCTGGGGCGCCCGGACCCAGACGCTGTCCATCCTCGGCTCGACCGACGGCAACTCCTTCACCACCCTCGTCGCGTCCGCCGCCTACACCTTCGACCCGGCCACCAATGCCACGGTGACCATCAACTTCAGTACGGTGAGCGAGCGTTACCTGCGCGTCCAGATCACCGCCAACACCGGCTGGCCCGCCGGGCAGATCTCCGAGTTCGAGGTCTACGGGCCGACCGCAGGCGACACCACCCCGCCGAGCGCGCCGAGCAACCTCGCCTACACCCAACCGCAGTCCGGGCAGCTCAAGCTCACCTGGTCCGCCGCCACCGACAACGTCGGCGTCACCGCCTACGACGTCTACCGCAACGGCAGCCTGGCCGGGTCGACCGACGGCTCGACCCTGACCTACACCGACGCGCAGCCGGACTCGGCGACCGTCTCCTACTACGTCAAGGCCCGCGACGCCGCCGGGAACGTCTCCGCGGCGAGCAACACGGTCACCCGCAACGGCACCACCACCGGCACCAACCTGGCCCAGGGCAAGCCGATCACCGGCTCCGCCTACACGTACACCTACGCCCCCGCCAACGCGAACGACGGCGACGTGACCACCTACTTCGAGGGCTCGTCCTACCCGAGCACGGTCACTGTCAGCCTCGGCGCCAACGCGGACGTCACGGCGGTCAAGGTGCTGCTCAACCCCGCCTCGGTCTGGTCCGCGCGGACCCAGACCATCGCCGTGCTCGGCCGCGAGCAGAGCGCGAGCGGCTTCAGCACCATCGCCGCGGCCCAGCAGTACTCCTTCGACCCCGCCACCGGAAACACCGTCACCATCCCGGTCAGCGCCCGGGTTTCGGACGTCGAGCTGAGCATCACCAGCAACAGCGGTGCTCCCGGCGGGCAGGTGGCCGAGTTCCAGGTGATCGGCACCCCGGCGCCCAACCCGGACTTGACGGTGACCGACGCCTCCTGGTCCCCCGCCTCCCCCGTGGAGACCGACCCGGTGACGCTCTCGGCGACCGTGAAGAACAGCGGCACCGCTGCCTCGGCCGCCACCGACCTCAACTTCTACCTCGGCTCCACCAAGGTCGGCACCGCCTCCGTCCCGGCTCTGGCCGCCGGCGCCTCCACCACCGTCAGCGCGGGCATCGGCACGCGCAACGCGGGCAGCTACCAGCTGACGGCCAAGGTGGACGAGTCCAATAAGGTCGTCGAGCTCAACGAGTCCAACAACAGCTACACCGACCCGACGGCACTCGTGGTCAGCGCGGTGCAGAGCGCGGACCTGGTCGCCGCCCCGGTGGCCTGGAGCCCGAGCAACCCATCCGCCGGAAACACCGTCAACTTCACCGTGACGCTCAAGAACCAGGGCAACATCGCCACCAGTGGCGGCTCCCACGGCGTCACCCTCACGCTGCTCGACGCGAACAACACCACCGTGAAGACGCTGACCGGCTCGATCAGCGGCAGCATCGCGGCCGGCGCCTTCTCCGCCCCGATCGCCCTGGGGGGCTGGACCGCGGCCAACGGCAAGTACACGGTGCACACCGTGGTCGCCGCGGACTCCGCCGAGCTGGCGGTCAAGCAGGCGAACAACACCAGCGACACCCCGCTGTTCGTCGGCCGCGGCGCCAACATGCCCTACGACACCTACCAGGCCGAGGACGGCCAGGTCGGCGGCGGCGCCACCGTCGTCGGACCGAACCGCACCATCGGCGACCTGGCGGGCGAGGCGAGCGGCCGCAAGGCGGTCACCCTCAACTCGACCGGCGCGTACGTGCAGTGGACCACCCGTGAGGACACCGACACGCTGGTGACCCGCTTCTCCATGCCGGACGCCCCCGGGGGCGGGGGCACCACCAACACGCTCGACATCTACGTCAACGGCAGCTTCCTGCAGACCATCTCGCTCACCTCGCACTACGCGTGGCTCTACGGCTCCGAGACCAGCCCGGGCAACGACCCCGGCGCGGGACCGGCGCGCCACATCTACGACGAGGCGCACGTGCTGCTGAACCAGACGGTGCCCAAGGGCAGCGTCATCAAGCTGCAGAAGGACACCGGCAACACCTCCCAGTACGCGATCGACTTCGTGGACCTGGAGCAAGTGGCGCCGATCGCCAACCCCAACCCGTCCTCCTTCGTCGTCCCGGCCGGCTTCACCCAGCAGGACGTGCAGAACGCCCTGGACAAGGTCCGCATGGACACCACCGGCACGCTGACCGGCGTCTACCTGCCGGCGGGCCAGTACCAGGTGTCCAGCAAGTTCCAGGTCTACGGCAAGCCGGTCACCGTGGTCGGCGCCGGCCCCTGGTACACCCAGTTCAACTCGCCCTCCGGGCAGGAGAACACGGACGACGGCTGGTCGGTGTCGTCCAGCGCGAACGGCTCCTCGTTCTCCGGCTTCGCCTGGTTCGGCAACTACACCTCGCGCATCGACGGCCCGGGCAAGGTCTTCGACCTGACCGACGTCTCCGGCGTCACCATCGACAACACCTGGATCGAGCACCAGGTCTGCGCGATCTGGGGCACCCACGTCAGCGGCCTGACGGCGACGAACATGCGCATCCGCGACACCTTCGCGGACGGCATCAACCTCACCAACGGCAGCCAGAACAACCTGGTCAGCAACGACGAGGCCCGGTCCACCGGCGACGACAGCTTCGCGCTGTTCGCGGCCCAGGACCACAACAGCTCGGACCTGCGGAACAACACCTTCCAGAACCTCACCGCGCTGACCCCGTGGCGGGCCGCCGGCGTGGCGGTCTACGGCGGCTACGCCAACACCTTCCAGAACCTGTACGTCGCCGACACGCTCACCTACTCGGGCATCACCGTCTCCTCGCTGAACTTCGGCTACCCCTTCGAAGGCTTCGGAGCGAGCCCGCAGACGGTGATCCAGAACGTGTCGCTGGTCCGCGACGGCGGCCACTTCTGGAACGGCCAAGTGTTCCCGGCCCTGTGGCTGTTCTCGGCCACCCAGCCCTTCCAGGGAATCCGCGTCAACAACCTGGACATCACCGACCCGACCTACGCCGGGATCATGTTCCAGACCGACTACTCGGGAGGACAGGCACTCAACCCGATCACCGACACCGTCTTCACCGACGTCACCATCACCGGCGCGCAGCAGAGCGGTGACGCCTACAACGCCAAGTCCGGCTACGGCATCTGGGCCAACCCGATGCCCGAGAGCGGCCAGGGCCCGGCGGTGGGCTCGGTGACCTTCAACCACCTCACGGAGAGCAACAACTACCAGGACCTCTACAACCCGACCTCGACGTTCACGATCACCGTGAACCCGTAGGGCCCGTCCGAGTGATCCGTCGCCCGGGCCGTCACGGAAGCACGTTGACGGCCCGGGCGACGACGAGGGCGACGGTCAGCATGGACACCGCCGACTGCAGCGTCATCAGCAGCTTGGCCCAGCGGGTGAGCGGCAGCGTGTCGGTGGGGCTGAAGGCCGTGGAGTTGGTGAAGGCCAGGTAGAAGTAGTCCGGGAACTCCGGCTCCCAGTCGGGCGGCACCAGGTCGCCCGCCTGCATCTGCGGGAAGAGGAAGTCGGTGTGCTGCCGCTCCCCCCGGGCCCTGGCCGCCGGCCCGCCGCGGTCGTACTCCCAGTAGAGCAGCGAGAACGCGATCACGTTGATCAGCCACACGGCCCCGCCGCTGAGCAGCAGATGGGGGGCGCTCAGCTTGAGCGAGCCGTCGAGCAGCCCGCTGATCAGGGCCACCACCGACCAGACGTTGGCCAGGCTGACGGTCCCGGCGAGCACCAGTCCGACCACGCGCGGTACCGGCGAGGGATGGGCCACCCGGCGGTGCGGGTTCACCACGAAGAGGGCCCCCAGCACCACCAGTTCCAGGCTGGGCAGCAGCCAGTGCGGGCTCGGGGTCAGCGCGGCCGGCAGCGCGTACTGGATGCCCACGACCAGCAGCAGCCCGATGGTGACGGCCCAGCGCTGCTCGCCCTCGGTGGCCCGCCGCCAGGCGGGCGCGTGGTTCACGTCATGACTCACGCGCACATCCTGCCGCAACGGCGGGTCTCACCCTCCGTCAGTCCCCGAGGTGCGGAAGGATTGCGGGCCGCGCATCGTGGGGGCATGGCGAACTCTGCGATTCCCTTCTCCGAATTCCACCCCAGCCGGCGGGCCCTCACCCTGGGCGCCGCGCTCACCGGCGCCGGGACCCTGCTGACCGCGGTCGGGGCGACCGTGGTCGTGGTCGCGCTGGCCACGGCCGGCCGTTCCTGGCTGAACTCCTGGGACACCCCTCCGAGCGAACTGGCGGCCCGTCAGTTCCGTCGCGCCCAGATGGCCGCCCAGGCCGGGCGCAGCGCCTGGCTGAGCGACCTGAACTGAGCATGCGCCGCGTCGTTCTGATGATGTCCGTATCCCTGGACGGATACATCGAGGGACCGGACCGCGCGATCGACTGGCACCAGGTGGACGACGAGCTGCACCGGCACTTCAACGTGCAGCTCGCGGCCATGGGTGCGTTCCTGAGCGGGCGGACCACCTGGGAGCTGATGGCCGGGTTCTGGCCGACGGCGGACGCGGACCCGGCGAGCACCCCGCCGATGCGGGAGTTCGCCGGCATCTGGCGGGACAAGCCGAAGGTCGTCTACTCGCGGTCGCTGCCCCCGGGGCCGGCCAAGTGGAACACCACGGTGGTGCCGCAGGTGGACCCCGACCAGGTGCGGGCGCTCAAGGCGGAGCCCGGCGGGGACCTGGCGCTGGGCGGGGCCGAGGCGGCCGCCGCCTTCGTCGCGCACGACCTGGTGGACGAGTACCGGATCTACGTCCATCCGGCGCTGGTGGGCGGCGGCAAGCGGCTGTTCCCGGCCGGGCAGGACGGACTGCGGATGCTGCGCCTGGCGGAGACCCGGCAGTTCCACAACGGTGTCGTACTGCTGCACTACGCCCGGCACTGACGGCACCACGCCCGGCGCTGACCACATCCTCGCCGGGTCTTCGACAAGGTCTTCGCTAGCATGTTCGATTTAGGCGTAGGCTGAGTCCCATGAACCTGCAAGCCTCGCTCTTCGACGACCCGGGCCCGGCGGACCAGGGGCCCGGCCCCGGCCCGCTGACCGGGCTGGAGCGGGTGACGCTCGCCCGAGGCGCCTGGGTGGACCTGCTGCCCGGCTGGATGCACGGAGCCGCCGAACTCTTCGAGCATCTGGCCGCGCACGCGCCCTGGCGGGCCGAGCGCCGACAGATGTACGACAACGTCGTCGCCGTTCCGCGCCTGCTCGCCTACTACGGCGAGGGCGTTCCGCTCCCCCACCCGGCACTCACCGCCGCACGCGAGGCGCTGAGCGACCACTACCAGCCCGAACTCGGCGAACGCTTCGTCACCAGCGGGCTCTGCTTCTACCGCGACGGCCGGGACAGCGTCGCCTGGCACGGCGACCGGATCGGGCGCAGCGCCACCGAGGACACCATGGTCGCCATCCTCTCCGTCGGCGAGCCGCGCCCGCTGCTGCTGCGCCCGCGCGGCGGCGGGGGGCCGACGCTGCGCTTCCCGCTCGGGCACGGCGACCTCGTCGTCATGGGCGGCAGCTGCCAGCGCACCTGGGAGCACTGCGTCCCGAAGACGGCCCGGCCCGCCGGACCGCGGATCAGCGTCCAGTTCCGCCCGCGGGGAGTGAACTGACCGGAGTGCGCTGCGGGATGCCGTGGTTGAGGTCCTCGACCAGCAGCCGCTTGGCGATGGCGTCCACCGCGGCGTGCAGCTGGGCGCCGCTCGGCCGGCCCAGCTCCTCCTGCACCTGGCTGCCCAGGTACTCCGACCAGGTCCGCTCGAGCATCCTGGCCTGCTCCTCGCCGGCCTGGGTGTGCGAGTAGATGAACGGCGCGTCGCGGGTCAGGAAGCCCTCGGCCGCCATCCGGTCGAAGACCGGCTCCAGCACTTCGGGGGGCATCCGGCGGCGGGCCGCGATCAGGTTGAGGCTGCCGTAACCCACCATCCTGGTCAGCAGGTTGACCTGCATGACGGCCCAGGCCCCGGCGATGTCCAGGGTGGAGTCGGAGCGCCGCAGCAGGTCCCGCGCGGTGTCCAGGTCGGTGCGCTTGAGGATGCCGGCGACGGCCCGCTGCAGCAGCAGCTGCGAGTCCTGGTTTCCGGGCTGGGCGAAGCCCTCGCCCATGTCGGTGGAGAACTCCCGCGCGGTGTCCCGGAGTTGCACCTGCTTGAGGAACAGCGCGACGACGAAGCCGACCAGCGCCACCGGCACGGTCCACAGGAAGATCTTCTGGATGCTCTCGGCGTAGGCGTTGATGATGGGGGCGGCCTGGGCGGCAGGCAGCCGGTGCAGCCCGGCCGGGCTGGCCGCCGCCCTGGCCAGCAGGGCCGGGTCCGTGTGGGTGAGCGCGGCGGACCGGGCGATGCCCCTGGGCAGCTTGTCGCCGAGGGTGTTGGCGTAGATCGTGCCGAACACCGCGGTGCCGAAGGAACTGCCCAGGGTGCGGAAGAAGGTGACGCCGGAGGTGGCCGTGCCCAGGTCCGCGTAGTCGACGGTGTTCTGGACCGCGATGGTGAGCACCTGCATGCTCAGGCCGATGCCGACGCCGAGCACGAGCATGTCGAGCGACTCCAGGCCGACGCCGGTGTGCGCGTCCATCCGCGACATCAGGAACAGGCCGAGCGCCATGACCAGGCTGCCCACGATCGGGAAGATCCGGTACCTGCCGGTCTTGCTGACCACGTTGCCACTGAAGATCGACGCGACCAGCAGGCCGAACACCATCGGCAGCGTGCGCACCCCGGAGGTGGTGGCCGAGGCCCCGTCCACGTACTGCAGGAAGGTGGGCAGGAACGTCAGCGCGCCGAGCATGGCGAAGCCGACGATGAAGCTGAGCACCGAGCACACGGCGAACACCGGGTTGCGGAACAGCCGCATCGGCAGCATGGGTTCGGCCGCCCGCGTCTCCGCCCAGCAGAACAGGGCCAGTGCCACCACTCCGGCCGCGAACAACCCGATGATGACGCCGGAGCTCCAGGGGTACTCGTTGCCGCCCCAACTGGTGGCCAGGATCAGCGCGCTGGCGCCGACGGCGACCAGGCCGATGCCCAGGTAGTCGATGACCGGCCGGGCCGCCGAGCGGATCGACGGGATGGTGCGTGTGGCGGCGATCACCACGACCACCGCGATCGGGACGTTGACGTAGAAGCACCAGCGCCAGCTCGCGTGGTCCGTGAACAGCCCGCCCAGCAGCGGCCCGATCACCGTGGCGACACCGAAGACGGCGCCGATCGCGCCCTGGTACTTGCCCCGCTCGCGCAGCGGGATCACGTCCGCGATCAGCGCCATCGAGGTGACCATCAGACCACCCGCGCCGACGCCCTGCACCGCGCGCCAGATGATCAGCAGGATCATGCTGTTCGCCAGCCCGCACAGGAAGGAGCCCACGATGAAGACCACCGTGGACACCTGGAACACGAGCTTGCGCCCGAACAGGTCGCCGAACTTGCCCACCAGCGCCGTCGCGACCGTCTCCGCGAGCAGGTAGGCGGTCACCACCCAGGACATGTGCGCGCCGCCGCCCAGGTCGGCGACGATCGTCGGCAGCGCGGTCCCGACGATCGTCTGGTCCAGCGCGGCCAGCAGCATGCCGAGCACGATCGTCGCGAAGACGATGTTCCGGCGGGTGTGGTCGAGCACCGGCGGCGCGGTGTCCGCCCCGGGCGGAGTGTCCTGAGTGGTCGTCACGAGGCGGTCCTCCGGAGGCGCGTGCGGCGGTTCAGTAACGCAGGACGGCGGCCATGTGCTGGTGCTGGTCCAGCGTGCCGTTGGGCACGAAGACCACCTCGGCGTCGGTGTTCAGCGCCGTCTCCACGATCTCGTCCACCACGTCCTCGCGGACGTCCGGCCCGACCTCGCCGTCCAGCAGCGGCACCAGATGCCCGCGGTCCATCCGCGCGGTCAGCCGGAAGTCCTCCTCCACGGCCAGCAGTTCGACCCGGCCGGTGCTGACGGACTCCCAGATCTCGTCCAGTCCGGCGGCGAAGGTCTTGCGGCCCATCGCCTGGTCCAGCCGCCCCAGCACCTCCTGCGTGCGGCGCTGCCCGTACTCGGCCAGCATCGGCTTGATCTCCTCCGCCAGCACCGCCGGAGTCGCCCCGACCAGGCCGGACTTGGCGAGCTTGCCGGCCGGCTGCTGCCCCTTCCCCGCCCGGTGCGCCAGCTGGGTGAGCGCGGCCGCCGGTCCGACCAGGAAGTACGGCAGCGGCTCCTCGCCCAGCAGCTTGGCCACCGCGTCGTCGACGCGGCGCAGGAAGCCGCGGGTGGTCTCGTCCTGGTAGACGCTGGGCGTGTCGCCGATGCGCTCCAGCCGCTCCGGGTCGGACTGCACCGGCTCCGGGGTGAGCGGAAATCCCTGGTCGGTGTGCGGGTGCAGCACCCCGTCGACGCCGCGCCACAGTTCCGCCTTCTCGGCGGAGACGACGACCAGCCAGAACGGCGCGGCCTGGGCCTTGGCGGCGACCAGGTTCCGGGTCAGGTAGCTGTCGCTGAACACGACCCGCTCCGGGACCCAGCGCGGCAGGTGCCAGACCTCGCTGCCCTGCCCGTTGACGAACAGGACCATGCCCTGGTCCGAACCCCGGAGGTCCGCGTCGGCCACCGCGCGTTCGAGCTGCGCCTTGAGCGCCATGCGGGCGTCCCGGGACACCTGCGGGTCGGCCTCCAGCCGCCGCACCGCCTCGGTGACCAGGTTCCGCAGCCGCACCGGGTCCTGCCCGTGGTCGGGACGGTGGTGGGTCGGCATCGTCAGCGACAGCACGGGGTAGGGCTGCGTCGCCCGCAGCGACTTCAGCACGTCCGGTGTCAGGGCCTGTTCCTCCATGGGTCCCTCCCGGGAAGCTCGACTTCCGTCAGACTCCTCGTCAAGTTCCCGTCACGCATCCGATGATGCTCCGTTGGAGCCGGATTCACCCTCCAGCGAGCCCCCGTCCGTCCAGGACGCCGGGCCGGGAGTCGGCGGCCCGCAGGG